>SLPW01000257.1 GCA_007131755.1 Myxococcales bacterium
CACCGAGCCTTCCGGCGCCTCCGTCCTGCTCGACGGCGAAGAGCTCGCCGGCCGCCGCACGCCCACTACCCTTTCCCTTTCCCCCGGCAGCTATGAGCTGGCCATCGACCTCGACGGATACGACTCGGAGTACCGCGTCCTCCACCTCTCCAGCGGCGAACGACTACGGCTCGACGAGACCGATTTTCGCCTGCGCCCATCCACCGAGGAACCTCGCCAATTTACGGTGGTCACCGATCCCCACCACGCCACCCTGCTCGTCGACGGACAGGAGGTCGACTCCACTCCTCATACGGTGGAGTTGACCGGCGACAATGCCATCGAACTCGCTGCCCGAGCTGTCGGATGCACCACCACCACACGCACCCTTACCCGCCATCATCCCGATCCCGCCGTTACTCTCGTCCTACAATGTGAGGACCAACACGAAGAAGACGACGAAGCCTCTCCTCCCGATCCCGAGCTTCGCGCAGAGCACTCCCCGGACGACTCCAACTCTCGGCCCCCCATTCGCGCCCCCCGTCCCACCGTGCGTATCGAAACCAGCCCCTCCGGCGCCTCCATCACCGCCGACGACCGCGACCTCGGCACCTCCCCCGTCACCACAGAACTCCCACGCCGTGGCGAGCTCGCCATCGAAGCACGGCTTGACGGCTACCACCGTCTGTCTACCACCCTCACCGAGGCCGACTTCGTCGACGGACGCCTGACCCTCGAACTCGAAGAGCGTCCCCTTGGTTGCCTCAACTTTCGAGCCCTCCATCCTCCCTACAATAAGATTGCCATCAACGGCGAATGGCTTGATGATCGCCACATGTTCCTTCGCAATCATTCCTTGCCCGCCGGTGCCAACACCATCACCGTCTACAACCCGGAAATCGATCGCCGCGAATCCTTTGACGTCGACATTGAAGCGGGCTCGGACTGCAAAGTCCTCACCGTCTGGCCCCACGAGTAAATCATACTTGTATCGCCCGCCTTGCCCCCTGCTTGAGCCCACGCAATGCGCGGTCACAACCTTGCTTGTCCCCCGATCACCTCCCCGTTATGGTGAGCCCCGTCACAGGGCTGATTCCACTGTCTGAAACCGCCGGTCCACGACCGTTGCCGACCTGACACGAAGAATGCAATAAAATCAGGTGTCCACAATGGTGGACCGTGACCATTGCGGGCCAAACTGAACTTCCATCCGAGAACCCACCATGAGCGATGATGCCACCCGGACAATTTTCCTGGAAGGGGGAGACGAACAGCTCGAGCTTCAACGCTACCGCCTGCGCGTCATCGACGGCGTCGACAAAGGCACCGAGGTCAGTTGTGAGTCCGCCCGAGCCACCGTTGGCAGCTCCCCCACCAACGACCTCGTCCTCGACGATCCCGCCGTCAGCCGCGTCCACGCTACCATCGAAGTCGATGACGACGGCTATCTGCTCACTGACCGAAGCTCAAAAAACGGCACCTTCCTCGACGGCCTACGCCTTCGCCAGATCTATCTCGACGACGGCACCGAGTTCCGCCTCGGAAATACGACCATTCGCTTCGAATTGAGCGACGAGACCACTGAGGTCCAATTTTCGGGAAGGGAGCGCTTCGGCGGCCTCCTCGGCAAGAGCCGCGAGATGCGCCAGATCTTCGCCATCCTCGAGCGGGTCGCCCCCACGGACGCCACCGTTCTCGTCGAAGGGGAGTCGGGCACCGGAAAGGAGTTGGCCGCCGACGCCATCCATCAACACAGTGATCGAAGCGATGGCCCCCTCGTCGTCCTCGACTGCTCTGCCATCCCCGCCGACCTCATCGAGTCCGAACTCTTCGGCCACGTAAAAGGCGCCTTCACCGGCGCCACGGGCTCCCGCAAGGGCGCCTTCGAGTCCGCCCGTGGCGGAACCCTCTTTCTCGACGAACTCGGCGAGTTGTCCATCGACCTGCAGCCCAAGCTATTGCGCGCTCTGGAGAAGCAGCAGATCAAGCCTGTGGGCAGCAACAAAACCATCGACACCGACGTTCGCATCATCGCCGCCACGAATCGTAATCTCTTTCACGAAGTCCGAGAGGGTAATTTTCGAGAGGATTTGTACTACCGCTTCGCCGTCATCCGCGTCCAACTTCCTCCGCTTCGCGACCGACCCGACGACATCCCCCTTCTCGTCGAGCACTTCCTTCGCCAGGCCAACGAGCGCACCGGTCGCGGCGACGTTGAGGTCTCCTATCGAACCATGGAAAAGCTCAAGCGTCACCGCTGGCCCGGTAACGTCCGCGAGCTCAAGAATTTCGTCGAACGTGCCGTCCTTCTCACCCAGGGCGATAATATCGAAACTCGTTTCCTCAACCTCGACCAGCCGGACACGGCCGACGCCGACGAAGCCCGTCACGACAGCGCCCTTCCCCTGGTCGACACCGCCCTCGCCGAAGGAATCCCCTTCAAAGACGCCAAGAATCGTCTCGTAGAGACCTTTGAAGAGGAATATTGGAGCCGCCTTCTGGAGCGAACCGACGGCAACGTCTCCAAGGCCGCTCGTATCGCCGGCGTTCACCGCAAGAGTGTTGAATATATCCTCAAGAAGCTCGACCTCTCGCGTGAGGATCTGGGAATCCAGTGATGTCCTCTACTCTCATCTGCATCCCGACCTATAACGAGGCCGGCAACATCGAGCCCATCGTCGAGGCCGTCCTCGACGTCGAGCCCGATCTGCACATCCTGATCATCGACGACGACTCTCCCGACGGTACCGGTCAGATCGCCGATCGCCTCGCCGAGACCGACGAGCGCGTCTTCGTGCTTCACCGCACCGAAAAGGAGGGCCTCGGCCGCGCCTATATCGACGGATTTCGCTGGGCTCTGGAGCGCGACTACCAGTGCATCGTGGAGATGGACGCCGACTTCAGTCATCGCCCATGTGATCTCCCCAGATTGCTCGGCGCCATCGACGACTACGATGTCGTCATCGGTTCGCGTTACGTCGCCGGTGGCGCCACTCGCAACTGGGGCCTGCTTCGACGCCTCGTCTCCCGCGCCGGCGGCTTCTATGCCCGTGCCCTGCTGGGCTGCGATATCCGAGACCTCACCGCTGGCTTCGTTGCCTGGCGTCGCCAAGTCCTCGAGGCCCTCGACCTCCACGACGTCGAGGCCTCGGGCTATGTCTTCCAGGTCGAATTGAAATACCGCGCCCACCGCCGCGGGTTCTCCATCCTCGAAGTCCCCATCATCTTTCCCGATCGAGAGGTGGGCACCTCCAAGATGACCCCCGATATCGCCCTCGAGGCTCTTAGTCGGCTCTGGACCATTCGTTTCAAATAACCCCCACTTGGCCCTTTTCTCTCCCCGCGCTACACTCACGGTGCCGCTCAAACCTGCAATCGCATTACCCAAGGAGCATGACCATGTCTGAACAAGCCCAATCCGACTCCGCCCCGGCCACCTCTCAGGGCAATGAAGAACAGACCCTCTTCGAAGCTCATCCGGCCATGGTGCGCGCCCGCCCCTTTCTCTTTCTACTCATCCTGGCCTTCGTTCTGGCCGGGATCGCCACCACCTTCCTTCTCCATATCTTCTCGCTGGCCATCTCCGTGATCGCCGGATTCGTCCTCTTCTGGTGGTGGCTCCAATGCAAACGCACCACCCTCACGGTCACCAACTCGCGCACACGCCTTCGCAGAGGACTTCTGTCCAAACACACCACCGAGGTCTGGCACCATCACGTGCGTAATGTTCAGACCAATCAGAACGTCTTCGAGCGCATCATGGGCGTGGGAACCATCAGTATCGCCAGTGCCGGCAAGTCCGGCTTCGAAGTCGAGATGAGCGGTGTCCCCAAGGTAAATAAGATCAAAGACATCATCGATCAAAATCGCATGGGCGGAACCCAACAGGGCCACGTCTCCCTGGACTGATTTTCGCCAGCCTGCCCGGATCCCCTGAGTTTTTTGCTTCAAATCAATAGGACGACTGGGGGACGTAGATTACGTCCCCCGGTAGCAATTGCAGATTTCGCTGCCTCCCCTCTACGATCTCCTGCATCGGGATGCGAAACTGCATCTCCACCCCATCGATGACCCGGGTCAACTTCGTATTGTTGGCCCGGGCTCGCTCCGTAAACCCACCGGCCAATGCAAAGGCCTCCACGATCGTCAACTGCGTTCGGTAGGGGATGGTTCCCGGATCTTCGATTTCCCCGAAGAGATAGATCTGCTTGGAGTTATACTCCGTGATGCTGCAGGACACACTCGGTGAGCGAAGAATCCCGTTGCTCAACCCCTGGGTGATATAATCTTCTACTTCCGCGCAGGTCATCCCCGACACCTGAATCCGTCCCAGATGGGGATAATTAATCGTTCCGTTGGGGGCGATGGTGAACTCCCCGCTCAGTGACTCTTCTTCATAAACCCGCAATTCAAATTTGTCGTCTACCCCCAACTGACCCGTCGGTGGCAGGTCGTGTTGTTGTTCCACCAGCGCTTCGTAGGCCGGATCGACCGTATGAGAGCTACAACCCACCCCGGCGATTCCCAACAATGAGATTCCCAAAAACCCCAGGATCCCCACTGATGCAGTGATGCCTGCGTTGAGACGATTCATGGCGTTGTCGATGCTGTAGATTGGTTGGAACCGATCAGTACCGCAGTTCTGTCGACAACAACACATGGTGGCGCTGATAATCCCGTATGACATCCTCCCCCGGACCGATCACTACGATTTCGTCTTCCGTGAAATTGGAGCGAAAGCTGTACCGCACACCCACGTCCCATCCCTTTCGGATCTCCATTCGAGTCGCCGCGCTGACCCCGACCAACAGGTCCGACAGAGCCTCCGGAAATAGGAATTCGTGATCCTCCGTCTGGGCCGCGTCGATTCCCGTCGGCGCATAGTCGCGGATCTGGGCGTCCGCTTCCAACTCCAGACGCAGCCGATTGCCTGCGAATCCCTGCTCGTATCCGGTCAGGAAGCGGTGCGACGTGTAGAAGTTTCCGATCGATGAATCCCTGAATCCCCTCTCGTAACCCGCGCGTAGACGATTGTCGAAAGCCACGTCCCCAAACTGATAGCTCGCCTCCACCTGGGCCAACAGTCCCGAGAAATCCGGACCTTCCTGGTAGCGCGCCCAGCCGTATCCACCCCGCAACCCCAGCGATACTCGGGTCGTCACCAACCCGTCCAGTCCGGCCATCACCCGGATCGGATCGCTGTCCACATTCCGGAGTCGGCCTTCCGGGCTGACCTGTGGGCCTCGAAACTCCTGGTCATAGCGGATCGCCCGATAGTCCACCTCCGCCAAAAAC
This sequence comes from Myxococcales bacterium, assembly GCA_007131755.1. Lineage (GTDB taxonomy): Bacteria > Myxococcota_A > Bradymonadia > Bradymonadales > Bradymonadaceae > SLJM01. The sequence continues at coordinate 5,275 of SLPW01000257.1, forward strand.
GCGGTCTTCGGCAAAAATGACCAGTGCAGATTCCAGCCGAAGTGGTGGGCATGGCGATCGAGGTCTGAGAACAAATTGTGTCGATACAGAGCAAAATCGTAGCTTCCGTAGGTCTCCAACAAGCCTGCCCCGGGATGAAGCCCTACCGTCGCTCCCGCCCGATTGTAGACTCGATTGCTCGCCTGCCGACTCGCCGTATTCGGCGTCTCGTTGGTGCGCACGAATTCGTTGCTCAACTCCAGGCTCGCCGTCCCTTCGGCATTCCAACGCGAGGCCAGGTCCAGATTCGCCGACAGACCGCTCTGGCTGCGTACCCTCTCCTCATCGGTCAGATACTGACGCCATCCCACGGCGGCGTCTCCCCATAATTCCCAGACCCCCGGCTCCGCTATCGCCACCGACAGGTTCGGCTCGAATACCCCTTCCGGCGCCTGATGGACCTGGTCTGCCTCGTCTTGAGAGGCGTAGTAGACGTTGGAGTCGAATCCCACCGACATGGACAGGCCGGGATGAACCACGAACGGTCCTCCTCGAACTCCTTCGCCCCACTCTCCCCATGCTGTCGAAGCTGTGAGCAGGATCGATGCGGCCGCACATACCGCCAACGTCCTGTGATGCCATCGTTGCCTCATTCGTACTCTCGTCTTCTGGCTCGCCCTAAAGGGGGGCACTGCAATGACCGCTGCTCCCTGGATCCACTCATCATCATTGATAGGGCGACATCTCCGGCAAGCGACCTAATACGTCTTCGTCATCCATAAATCTCTGGTCCGGCTCTCCAATTCGTGGGTCCACCGTCACCTCCAGCACCGAGTCCTGCGCATAGCGCAACTCCTCGCCGGCACAAACCCGGGCCTGCTCACCAAGAGCCGTGACCCGCTGTCCGGCGATACTTATCAGCGTATAGTGGTGAGCAGCGGCTTCGTGATCATTATTCACGTCCACGCTCTGCTTAAGGCTTTCATAACTCTGTTCCCCCACATTCACAAACCCTTTGATGGAGGCCAGGTTCTCATTGATACAATTGATCTTCAGGATATCTCGCTCATCCTGGCGGGCGTGCTCCAACAACTCCGTCGTACTCTCCAGGGTAACACGCATCGCCCCCAGCCTGGCCTCGGCGCGCTCCACCATTTCTTCTTTGGTCAGCGCATCGATATCCTCGTCGAGGATCCCGTTTCCGTTATCCTCGTCGAACTGCGCCAACATCTGATCGGCATCCGTCGCTCCCCCGACGTCCTGCGCCACCGCGCTACTTACACTCCACGCCGCCACCAGGGCGACGAGGATACCGAGCTTGTGGATGGTCTTCATAATACGTCCCTTCTCGTAATCGAGGTGCCCACGGCCCTGTTGGCCTGACTCCTCTGTGCATTGCGACGGACCGTCCCGAGGATTCCCCCCGGCTCCGGCTCTACTACCTTCGCACACCACAAAACATAAGGCCAATGCCATCGCGGTGCAAGATTTGACGACCGAATCGTGGCGTTATTCATCGTCTTGAATTTGCCGACACTACCCAACTCTGCACACCATTGGCCATCTTATGGCCCCAACCCCATTAATTTGCTGAATTTTTTCCCTTTCTTACCACGAGACCTCCCCCTTGCCTCGCCAACTTCGCCCGTCCCCCTGCTTATCGCGGAGCGAATGTATAGGGCATCTCCAGGACCACCGTCTCCCCGCTGTCCGGTTCCGGCATTCGAAGTCCATTTAGAGCGTTGGCGATACATGTCCCCACGCCTCCGCCCACCGAATCCTGAATCGCTCGGGCGTTGGAAACGCGCCAATTGCCCCGTCGGTCCTGATCGACGGTCAACTCAATCAACACCTCTCCGCGAGCTTCGCGATTGGTCGTCAATTCCGCCTGATAACAGGCCTCTACCTGGCCGTCACGACCGCGAATCGGTCCCATGAAATCCCCCGGATTCGGCACTGCTGGCGTCGGCGCAGGCTCCGTGGCCTCCACCGTTGCGATCGGCGCATCTTCCGGCCCTTCTACTCCTCCAGGACCCTCGCCCTCCTCGATATCCAGGTCACTGCCCTCCACTCGGCCACCCTCGTCACTTCCATCGGGTCGACCCAGTGGACCGGGGCCGCTGATATCGCCGGGACGAATCCCATCGGCATCTCCCAGCATACTGTCCGTGTCGATCTCGGCCACCGCCGAATCGACGATATTTGCCACTCCGCCCATCTCGTCGATGGCCCCGATCACACTTTCCGTTCGGTAGTCATCGGCCTGGTCCGTAGCATCGAGCTCCTGCTCGAACTCCTGATCGGCCTGATCTTCGGGATCCGGCTCGGGATCGGGCTCTGCCGGCTGCGGCTCCGGCTCTTCCTCCTCCGGCTCGACCTCGTCTTCCCCTTCGTCGTCGTCTTGCTCCGGCGGATCGTCTTCGTCGTCCTCGAGATCTACCTCGGCATGAACGTCGTCATGCACCCAGCGGTAGCGCTCGCCCTCCGGGATCTCCACCGCGAACTCCAGGTAAAGCACAAAGCCCACCTGCAAGATCGCAGCCAGGGCAACCGCCACTGCCAGGGGGCGGTCGATCCCTCCGCCCAGTATTCCGCCCCGCATCGACGCCGGCAAGACCGGTCGAGAACGCACCGGTGGCGGAGTCACGAACTGAAATAGGACCGTCGCCTCTCCGATCGCCACCCGGCCGCGCATCTTCGGGTTGAGCGGCAATTGATACAGTTTGCCTTTTTTCTTCGCGATCCCCTTCTTACGGACTTCTTCCAGGGTCTTGACTCCCTGTCCGCCGGAGATCTTTCCCTCCATTTTTTCCGTAAACTGGAGGACGTACCCCTTGTTGGTCAGCGCAAATACGGGAAAGGTCTTCGGCAGGTTCGACGCCGGCACCACCAGGGTGTTCTTCTTGAAATCCTGGCCCACCGTCACCGTCTGAGGCTTGCGAAAAAGTCGCTCTTCCAAAATCCGCTGATTTTGGATCAAGCCTACTCTCAGAATTTTTGGACCGGGCTTCTTCGCCATAATACTTATCCTTGTCGCCTGCCACCTCAGGCCTTTCCCCAGACCCCTTGAGAGGACTTCTGTGGGCGGAAGATCATCCGCTTCGAATCGCCCGTCTTGCCACCTATCTCAATTGACGCCGCCCACGTATTCGCCGGTGGAACGAATGATGGCAAAACGGAAATTACGCAGATCCGCCTCCGTCGCCGTATTCAACACCTCTAACAGCAGGCGATGGCGCACCGTCTGGTCGGCGATGACCGTGATCTCGATTTCGTCGTCGTCGCCTTCGCGCGCCGCCGCTCGCTCACGGGCCTCTTCCACTTCCTGGGTCAGCCTCTCCAACAGGGGCTCGATGCGCAATTCTCCCTCCCCACCCATATGCATCGGGTCCACACGCCCATCTCTGGTATCGACCACATGCTGGTCGTTAACCAGAATCCGACGCCGGCTGACCATCACCGTCATCGTATCTTCCGGCGACAACTGGGAGGTGCTCATAGGCACCTTCAGATCCTCGGCGGTGGCCCGGATCGGCTCATCTCCGTAGCTCTTGAGCAGGAACACCAACATGATGACCATGATGTCCATCAGGGAGTTGATGTTGACGCTTCCGTCACCATCGTCTCCGCCCCTTCGACGGGCTTGACGCTTCTGGCGCTCCGCTTCTCGCTGGCGCTGCGCCTGGATCCACGCCTGCTCTTCCTGACTAAATGCGTTCTTTTGTTCTGTCATCGATCAGCATCCATGTGCTTGAGAGACCCTCGATGAGTCGGTCCTGTATACTTCGACACCACTCGTGTCGTCATTGCATGACCGTGAAGGCGGGATCACCGAACATATTCACCGGACGTCGTGCGTCCTCGCCTTCCACGTCTTCCCACTGTGGATCGGCGGTCCAGAACGCCACGTCGTCATCGTAGTGATCTTCTTCCAACTGATACCTGGCTACGTCCATCGTTCGCACCGTCAACGCAAATGGGGCGTCGTCATGAGCGCCGAGTTTGAACGTCGTCTCCTCTGGCTCCTGGGCTTTGAACCCTGCCAGAAGATTGTACAACTCTCGCCAACGAAAGGCCGTCAGCGCATCGCGCAAAATCTCTTCTCCCGCCTCTTCATCATCCAGCGAGATCCGTCGCGCATCTTCAAACGCCGCTTCCACGTCGCTTCTGGACCAATCGTCTTCCAGACACACCGTCGGCCCTCCCGAGGGACAACCGTCGATAGGAGATTGCATCTCTCCATAGGCCTGCACCCAGAATCCGGCCATTCCCACGTTGATCGTCAGATCCAGTTCTGGCCCGTCGCCCTCGACATCTTCGTCTTGCGTCGCCGTTCCGCCGATGGGCATGGTCACGTTGATAACCGCCACCTCCAGGAACACGACCGACAATAGAAGCATGGGGATCAAGATGATCACCAGGTTCATAAATGGCGCCAGATCGGGCTCTTCCGGATGTTTGATTACGTCTTCGCGTTTCCTGCGAGGCATTGCTTCTCCTTGCCAACGGGCTTGCTCGGGCCCTTTGAACCATCTATCGCCACCATTCCTCGCACCGCACCGGTGGTGACCTCGGCGAGAAACGGCACTCGGCCGTCACCTGCGGCTTTTCACCTCAGATGTGACGACCGAGTCCCGAA
>SLPW01000259.1 GCA_007131755.1 Myxococcales bacterium
GGCCCCGGCCCAAGCCCTGGCCCGTCCTTTGCTGTTGTCTTTTCCGGTTCTTGCTCCTCCCTCCTGAGGATGGTTTTGGCCCAAACCTCGTTCGCCGACGCGAAGCAACATCGGGCCGGGGCCAGGGCCAGGGTGTAACCTCGACCACGTTGAGTCCTACAACCGATCAAGGTGGATCACACCCGGCGAAAGATGGGGGACAAACGGATCGTGGGCTGCCAACCCGCAAGGTGGCCACCCCCGTCGCGCTCCGGGGGACGGGACGCTTATAATTGAATGTTCTGCTGGCCTGCTTCGTCATGCTACACAGCGTGGGAACCCGAAACGTTCGCAATAAGCGTTCCGTAGGCTCACGAGATTATGCGACCACACCCTTGTGGGAGCGCGGGCTTCCAGCCCGCAAGGCGGCCAAGCCGGCCGCGCTCCCGGGGGACCCGGATATGGCTGCCAGAACAATGAGATGAGGATGAACGAGATGAGAACGGTTACGCTCCCTGCCATAATCTTCACCCTCTTCGTTGTGCTTCTGTCCACGGGCTGCGACGAGATGTTTCAGGTCTCCTGTGAGACCGACGCCGACTGTAGCCGCGACGGCGACGTCTGCTTCGATCAGGTCTGTACGTCCACCTGCTCCAGTAACGCCGACTGCTTCAGTGACGAGGTCTGTGCCGAGCGTCCGGGGCGCGGCACCGAGAGAGTCTGCCAGGAAAGCGACATCCCCGGCGGGGGCTGCGATTCCGACTTCGACTGTCCCGACCGTCATTTTTGCGAGTCCAGTTCCTGCGTCCACGACGGAACCTGCTCCGCCGACACGGACTGCTTCGGCAACGAGGTCTGTTTCGGCGGATATTGTCGTGAATGTGCCGACGACTTCGATTGCCCCTCCGGAGAATTCTGTGACAGTGGTTTCTGTCTTCCCGACGGCGGCGACGAGTGCTGGCACGATGACGATTGTGCCCTCGGGGAGTTCTGCGACGGCGGACTCTGTCTTCCCGATGGGGGTGACGAATGCTGGTTCGACGATGAATGCGCCCCCGGAGAGTTCTGTGATGCCGGGACTTGCGTTCAGGACGGTACGGAGTGCTTCGACGACTGGGATTGTCCCTCCGGGTTCGTCTGCGACGGCGGAGAATGCCTTGATCAGTTGGGCTATCACGTCCTCCTCATCGAGGACCGAACCTCCACGGTGGGGCGCTGCAACGACACCACCATGGGATATGATACGGCCGGCGCAAAGCTGATGTACGTAGAGCTCTACGAAGAAGACGGCACCTTCCTCGCCGACGGTACGGCTATGGATTACGAATACGGAACCAACACCAATTTCGGTGACATCTCGCAGGTACTGGACGGATCGGCTCCTGAGTTTTCCGATGCATGTCCCACCGACGAGGGCTCTCCCACGGGAAGCAACTTTCGCCACGATCAGGTCGTCGCCATCGGATGCGACGGCTGGGTGGCCCTCCAATTCTTCGACCTCGACGCAAACCCCATCTCCTTCATCGACGGTGACTATGTTGCCATCGGCGAATTCGGCCCGGCCTGCAACGACACCATGCAGAGCGCCGACGACGCCTACGACGTCTCCATCTGCACCTCCTCTGCCCTGTCTTCTTCGGGCTTCGACATCAACGAATGTCTCTATCCCTTCAACGATCCCCCCCTGGAAGGCTCCGATTGGGTCTCCATCTTCTTGTAGCCCCATCACCAGCGATACAATATGAGTCAGGACGTACGAGACATCCCGTCGTTCTCCGATTTAGTATGATGCATTCCCCTTGTTTACCCTCCGGAGAATCCAGATACTGGGGCTGGGCTCTCACCCCGCGTTTGTCACCGTCCCCCCATAATGGAAGCGCTTATGGATCCCTCCGCACTGATTGGCGAGCAGCTCTTTGGCGAGTATTCCATTACCTCATTGCTTGGCGAGGGCGCCATCGGAGCCGTCTATCAGGCGCGCCACAACTCCATTGGCAAAGACATCGCCATCAAGGTCTTGCATGAGCGATCGGCTCGAGACGAAGAGACGGTCAAGCGCTTCGAGCGAGAGGCGCTGGCCATCTCGATGCTCAACCACCCCAATATCATCCGAGTTCTCATCTTCGGGCGCACCGACGCAGGACTCCTCTATCTGGCCATGGAATATGTCCAGGGGGTTCCGCTGCGAGAACTCCTCGGCGGCGACGGCTTCGACGAGCTGCGCACCATCGAGATCTTCATACAGTTGTGCAGCGCTCTGCAGGAGGCTCACGACATGGGCATTATCCACCGCGACCTGAAGCCCGAGAATATCCTTCTCACCGAGGAACGCGACGAAAAGGACGTGGTCAAAATCCTGGACTTCGGAATGGCCAAGCTCGTCGACTCCAACGAAGAGGTCAAACGACAGAAGATATCGAAATCGGGCATCGTCTACGGCACGCCGAGCTACGTCTCACCGGAACAGGCGCAGGCCGTGGAGTTGGATCACCGCACCGATATCTACAGCCTGGGCTGCATCCTCTATGAGACCTTGACCGGCAAGCGCCCATACCTCGCCAAGTCGGCGGCTCAGATGCTGGCCGCTCATGTTCATGAAGATCCACGACCTCTGTCGGAGGTCGCTCCCGGCAAGGTGAGCCCTCCCATGGAGCGGATCATCGCTCGATCCATGGAAAAAGATCCGGACGACCGCTTTCAGAACGCCCGCACCATGCTTCACGCATTAAAGGCCCGAAAGCAGGAGCTTCAGGCCGAGCGCAACGCCGGCGCCGCCCCCTCTCCTGCTCCTCCACCCATGCCCGGAAACGAAGAGGCGCCGGACAACTCCGGCGCCTCTTCGTCTTCGCCACCAAATCGAATCGTATTCGCCCTGATCTGGTCCGCCGTCGGGGCCACGGGAATGCTCATCATCGCGCTCATCGTCGCCGCCGGCGTCTTCTTGATTGGATGAGCCACGAAGCGATCATCTCACCAGACCGCGCTTTACTCCTCGCGACGACGATCCATGAGCCGAATGCTCAACCACCATAACAGGGCCACGGCGACGACGAGGAATACGACCAGGCCGATCAGGGGGAGCAATTCCACCTCCTCGACGGCCTCCACACTATCGATCTCCATATATTGAGCGACGCGGATGAGGAGGACGCCGTTGACGAAGTTAAGGGCGGCATGGCCCAGTATCGCACCCCATAGAGCATCGGAGCGAAGAGTGATATGTGCGAAGTAGGCGCCCACGATCGCCAGGGCCAGAAAGCCTACCGGGTTACTCAGGTGCATCAGGGAAAATAAGAGCCCGTTTAGGATAATGGCACCCGCCGCCAGTTGACCGCGCCGTTGTTCGGCGAGGATCGTGCCTCGAAAGAGCACCTCCTCACAGATCGGAGCCACCACGGCGACGGCGATGGCCGCGACGATCTGGGCGCTGATGGACTCTGGCAACAGCAGGTTCTCCACCAACTCTTGATACTGCATCGCCGGTTCTTTGAGGGCCGGAAACAGCTCCAACTGAAGAGCCACGAGCGCATTGGACATCAACCCCAACGCCACTGAGCATAAGAGGACCAGAATTAGCGCCAGCGGACCCATCCCCAGTCTTCGCAGATCGGGCCACTTGACCTCGGAGTGGGCAAAATATTTTCGATAGATCAACGCCCCGCCCAGGATGACCACGATCTGGGTGAGGATGCTGCCCACGCGCATATCGAATGGCAAAAAGAGCAGCAGACCGTTAAAGACGATAAAGAAGAAAAATATCGCCAGATAGAGCAGAATAGCCCGTCCGGGGACGGTGTATTGTCGTCGCGAATTGGGCACGGTCACGTCGGGGATTGGATGAAAGTCAGCAGCCCGCAACCGACGGCGGGCAAGGGACTACGAGCCAACACTAAGGCCGCACAGCCCCGGCGCCAAGGAGATATCCTTGCCACTCCCCCAGGAAGCGTCGACCATTGGCCGAGCCACGGGCGACGCAACCGGAAGAATTGACAAGATCATGGCAGGAGAAGCCGATGAGGCAATGGAAATTTCGCATCCCCCTCGAGGGAAAGACTCAAGAGATTCCGCTTCGAAGATACGTCCAGTGGGCCTGGCCCGAGGCGTCACTGACGCAGGTGGACGCCCTTTTTGAACGTGGAGGGGTGGAAGCCGACGCCATACTCGTGACCCGTCCGGATCGCCCCATGGCCCCCGATACGACGGTGGAATTTCAAACCGACGAGCCTGGTGACAGGACCTACGGAGTTCCCGAGGCAGACGCCCTTTTACGAGGACAAGGATGGGTGATCGTCGACAAACCAGCGGGGATCCCCGGTCAGATGACCGAAGAGGATCCGACGGACCCGATTCGATTCATGGCCGACGTATTGGGGCTCGATCGCAGCGAGGTCAAACCCCTGTGGCATACGCCGGCCGGCGCGTCAGGTCCCTGGTTGCTCGCCATCGGTCAAGAGAGCGCCCAGCAGTTGGGCGAAGAGATCCTGAACGGACGTCTGCAGTCGAGCTGGCACGCCATCATTCCACGTCCCCCCAGGGCACAGGGACGGTGGAGCACGAAGTGGGGAGAAGTGGAGTTCGCGGTCACGCGCACGAAAGGAGAGCTGGCCGAGATTCAACTGCAGCCGAAGTGGCAGGGAGTCGAAGAGGCTGAAGAGATCTACTTTCGGCTTCTGGAGATGATCGCCGAGGCCCATAGCCCCGTGCTGGGAGACACACTTCACGGCGGCTATCTGGTGCCCGGAGATCTGCGCCTTCGCCTCGGCGCGATCTACGGTACGGAACAATTCGCCCACAGTTGGCCCGCCCCGCGCGACTGGTGGCCCGAAGAACCGGTGCTGATGCCCGTAACAACGCCCACGACAGCGCCCGGCGCCGAGGTGGCGGACACAATCGTCGCCCTGGAGGTGCCAGCGCGAGTGCTGACGCGAATCAAAGAGGGCTATCCCTGGGTCATGCACGACCCCGCACTGAGAGGGATGGAAGGGCTTCGTCCCGGCGCGATGGTCCGACTCGTCGGTCCCGAGGGACCGCTCGACCTCTATGCACTGGTCGACGGCCTGGGACCGGTGGCGGCGCGCAAATGGAGCACGGCGCGGGAGGAGGCTCAGGATTTTTCCGCGGAGGTGGCGATTCGCCTCGACGAAGCGATCGGACGCCGGCGCGGGTTCTTTCGGCAGATGGGGACGACCGATATATTTCGCCTCGTCCATGGCGAGGCCGACGGGCTTCCGGGAGTGGTGATCGATCGTCTGGGCTCTATCATAAGGGTGGCGCTGGTAGGAAGATGTGCCAGCGCCTATGGCGACCTCCTCTACGAGCATTTCAAAGAATTGGAGCCCGAGGCCACGATCCTGGAAGTCATTGCATATGGCGAGGGCAAACGGGCGCCGAAGGTCCGTGTGGTTCAGCAGGGATTCGCAGCTTCGACTCCAGCCGATCCGGTGATCCTGCGCGAACGAGGACTCCGGTATCTCGTCGATCCCCGCCGCCCCTTCGACGAGGAATTGACCTGTGACCACAGGGAAAATCGCCGCGTCGCCTCGGAACGAGCGAAAAAGGGACAGCGCTGGCTCGTGGCCTGCGCTGACGGTGGCAGCTTCGCCGTCGCCCTGGCGAAAGAAGGAGTGGCCACGACCCATCTGCACCCATCGAGGGATCGCATAGACAAGACGGACAACAATTTCGAGCTCAACGGATTGTCCGAAACCCTCACCGAACACGTAGAGGGGGATCTGGCCACCTATCTGGAGCGCGAGATTCGACGCTTCGACGGGATCGTCGTCGATGTACGAGCCATGGGCAGCGTGGCCCAGCCCGGCTCCTTCGAGACGTTGATCGACAAATGTCTGGACGCTCTCGAGCCCGGCGGATGGTTGCTTTTTTCACGTCGCCATCCGGGACGTGGCGAGTCCACACTGGAGCGCGTGGAGAAATGGCTCGAGCAAACGCAGAGGTCCGTAGCTCTCGTCGAAGAAGCTCCTCCGTCGCAGGACTTTCCCCGGCTCGAGGGATTTACGGAAGGGGATCCCTTCCAGGGAGTGTGGATTCGGCTCGCCACGTAACGGACGTAATGGATTAATCCACGAGTGCGGGGCGCTCTCCCTGTCGGATGTGAAAGCGATGTCCTGCCGGCAGGCGGTGTTCTTCGACGGTCCCCTCTTCGTCGGGCCAATGAATTCGAATCGTCGCCTCGCAGTGGGCGCCGAGACCGAAATGCTGGACCAGACCGTGCTGCATTCCGTAGTGACCGTGACCTCCGTCGACCTCGGCGAGCTGGCGGTGACCGTCGGTGATGACCTCCACATGGGCGCCGATGGCGGAGCGGTTGGTCCCCGCCGCGCCCTCGAGGCGAAGCTGAAGCCAGTTATTCTGTTGGCCCACCTGGTTTTCGAAGAGCCGTACGTGAGAGTCATCTAGGCAGTGATCGCCGTGGCTGCAGCGCGCACGCGAATGGCCCAGGGCCACGTCGAGGGCGCCGTTATTATTGAAATCGGCGATGGCAATGCCGTGGGCGCTGCTGAGATCGATGCCCAGATCCGCGGGGACGCGCTCGAAGGTGCCGTCAGGCTGCTGATGGAAGAGATGGGCCCGCGTGCCCGGATAGTCCGTAGACGCGATCAGGATGTCCAGGCGTCCGCTGTTGTCGAAGTCAAAGGCGGCGGCCGTGATATCGCCGTCGTCCCAGACGGCGCCGTCACGGGGACGCACAAGGCCGGTGGCCTCATTACCGGGACGCTCAAAGCGCGGCGGACTCTCGCCGGTGTTGTACAAAATCTCCGTGGGATCGCTGGAGGAGCCCACATCCCAATGAACGATCTCCGCCGTCAGAAGATCGAGGTGACCGTTGTTATTGAGGTCGGCGCAAATGGTGGTGCCGCTATTGCCGCCGAGCCGGAAGGGCTCGCGGTCAAAGTCGTGGTTCCACCGAAATGCGTCGGCCTCGCTGTTGCACGCGATATATTCCGGCTCCGGCACCCCTTCGCAGTCCTCGGCGCTGCGATTGTGCATGCAGTAGCAACGGGCCGACTCGTTGTCGGTCCAGTCCATCCGATGATCGTAGGCGTAACCCGACTCCAGGGAATGGTTGTCATAGTGAGTCTCTGCGTCAGGGCTTGGCTCGGCGCTCCACAGATGGTTTGGCGCTCGTCCGTAGGAGGCGGCCAATAATTCCGGCAGGCCGTCTCCGTCGAGGTCACAGGCGGCGACGGACCAGGCGTTGCTATGTCCTCCTGCTGCGTTGAGGACGTCCAGGTCGTTCCAATGAGCCGTGATCAGTCCCCGTTCTTCCGTCGCTTCCGTAAAGGAGCCGGTGCCGTCGCCCAGAAGCAGATGGTCCTGGCCATCCGTGCCCACCCACAGGTCGACGAATCCATTTCGATCCACATCGACGACGGCAAGCCCACTTCGGGAGACCACTTCGCCGGCGGCATGCAGAGGCTCGGAGACGGGACCGAGTTCGAATGTCCCCGTGCCGTCGTTAAATAGGACTTCCGCCCCCTCCGTGCGACTTCCGTCGAGGTTTGAGTGGAGCGTGATGGCGTCGAGGGCGCCGCTGTTGTCCACATCGGCAAAGGCGATGACCTCGACGGGACGACCCAGATCGGGATCGTCGTCGTAGCGTCGCTCAAATAGCCCCGACTCGCGGGAGATATCCGTAAAGACGGCGTCTCCGTCATTTGCCAAAAACCAGCTCTGGCGCTCACCATCCTCGGAGAAATCGTCGGGGCCGGACAGCCCACTTCGAATCACCAGATCGGCGGCACCATTTCCAGTGAGATCCGCCGTGGCGAGGCGAATGCCCTCGACCCCCAAACTCGAGAGGCCGGCGGCATCGGAGACGTCCGCAAAGGCCGGGCGATCCATCTGCCAGGGGTCGGGATCGTCGATGCATCCCCCATCGCCCAGATCGAGGATGCACTCCGCGCCGTCATCCGAACATGCCCATCCTTCGCCCTCACATTGAGCGGGATCGCATCGACACCCCTGACCGTCGACCCAGTGGGTGGTGTCGGAGCAGATCCGATGGGGCGCCTCGTCGCAGCTTCGACGATCCGCTGCGCATTCGAATCCCTCACCACAGGAGAATTCGTCACAGACACATCGTTCCAAGTCTTCGTCACAGTACAGCCCCTCGTCGCAGGAGGCATCATCACAGGGAGCGAGCCCGACCGGCTCCGGCCCCCCGCTGCACCCCGATGCATGGAGAGCAAAGACCGACAATAATACGAGCACAACGGCACCGCGTGCATACAGTCTTGCCATCATCGTCAGGGCTTTGAAGCGCTGTGGGACGTCCGGGGATCGACGAGGCATATCTACTCCGATAGCTGGCGCAGTGTTCCAGACTACCCATCGTGGATGGAGCGAACGTTTCGGACAAGCCCATTCGACCCCGGGCGCATCCAATTTCTCAACGTATCTGTCGAAATTTCCACCGACGAAGGCTGCCCCACGATCTTTTTTGGGGCTCAATTTGAGGACTCAATGGCATTTTGATACCATTCGCGCACCGAAAAATATGTTCGTGTACAATTTCGGCGCCACCTCTTGTTACTGACGAAGACAAATTTTGAGTCCCCACCGCTGAGATCGCTTGATTACACTCCTGGCTCGACGAGGTTTCCCGATGAAAGTCTTTGGCCGCATATTGACGACAGTCCTGGTCGTATCGCTGATGGTTTTTGCCCTGGCCTGCGGTGACGACGACGTCTCCACCGGAGACGGAGATTCGAGGCCCGGCGACACGCAAGAGGAAGGAGATTGCGCCGAGGACGAGGTATTCAACCCCGTCCTCGAGCAATGTGTCAGCGACGACACTTCCGATCCGTCGGACCCCAGCGACCCGTCGGACCCCAGCGACCCGTCAGACCCCAGCGACCCGTCGGATCCCAGCGACCCCACGGACCCCACCGACCCCAGCGAACCGACAGACCCCGTCGATCCCGGTGAATGTGGCATGGGCCAACTTCAGGGACAAACCTGCGGAACCAACGAGGGAATACTGATTCACGCTGATGTGACCGTCTCCGGCATAGACTGCGACGGAGAGTCCTTCGATCTACATACGACGTCCGATGAAAACGGATTCTTTCACTTCGATGAGGTTCCCTCCGGCACCCACACGGTGACGGTGACGTCCGGTTCCTTTTCGGGCTCGCAACCGATCACGGTCACGGCGGGACAGACCAAGGATATGTTTGCCGCCGGAAAAGGAGCCTGTATTTCCGCCGACTCCGTCGATATCGCCGTCGTAAGTGGCGAATACGACGATATCGGCTCCCTGCTCGACAGCCTCCAGATCGAGTACGACACGGTGGGCTCCGACGGAATCCTGTCCGGGTTCGATACGGAAGACGCCGCCGAATTCTTCATGGATCTTCCCAGGATGCAGCAATACGACATCGTCTTCATCGCCTGCGGTGGTCTATGGGATCAATTCGACAGTATGGATTTCGGTGACTTCGACTTCGACTTCGGTGGATTGTTCCCCGTGCCCGGGGGAGGCGATGCCGATATCGATACCGTCAAGGACAATATCCGCGAATTCGTCGCCACCGGCGGTAGCCTTTACGCCTCCGACCAGTCGCAGGCTTTCATCCAGAAGTCGATTCCGGAAGCCGTGGAATTCTACCAGGAAAGCCAGGGTTCTGGTGGTCCGAGGGCAGGGTTGTCGGGATCCGTGACGGCCGACGTGCTCAGCAACCAGATGCAGGCTCTCTTGGGCTCGAGCACCACCGAACTCGAATATAATATGGGCGGCTGGGCCATCGCCACCGGTGGTCCCGCTCAGGCAACGGTGCACTTTCAGGGCGACGCTCCCATCACCGATGGAACCGTCTCCGACGCGGCGCTGATGGTTTCCTACGACTACCCGGGAGGCGGAGACGTCATCTTCACTTCCTTCCACAACA
>SLPW01000213.1 GCA_007131755.1 Myxococcales bacterium
GACCGAGACCGAGACCGACCCCGACACCGACCCCGAGACCGACCCCGAGACCGACCCCGAGACCGAGCACGAGACCGAGACCGAGACCGAGACCGACCCCGAGACCGACCCCGAGCACGAGCACGAGCACGAGACCGACCCCGACCCCGAGACCGAGACCGACCCCGAGACCGACCCCGAGAACCGAGAAACGACCCGGTCCTGATCACAATTCCTGTTCGTATTGCCCCTCGTTGGCCCGGATCTGGATCACCGATGGCTCGTATCCCCGGTCGGGATGAATCCCCGGTTGTTCTTCGTCGGCCAGCTCTTCCCACCCCTCGCGTCCCCAGCTTCGAGGGATATGGTAGGCGTAGTCGAACTCGTCAATCGTCAGGTTCAGCCGCTCCCCGTCCTCGAATTCACCGACGCGATATAGATGCTTCCGATCCACCACGATTCGCACGTCCGTCCAGGTCTGCCTTCCGGCGTTGGTGATCGTCACCGTCGTCGCCCCCATGGTCGTCCCCGACTCCACGCGAGCTCCCAACTCGTTGGCGATATCCGAACCGCTCAGGGCCCACACGGTACTCAAGAGCGACAGGACCACCACCCCGACAATAATCGCGATTTTCTCGGCGTGATAGCGCGTGCCCCAGTAGAATATCCCCTGCAGCGATTCCTGGAGCTTTTTCCCGATCTCGGCGGGCTCCATCGTCGAAACGTCTCCTCTCTTACAGACGGCATACGCAACCCATCATCCTCTCGCCACCTTTATAACTCAGCCGGTCTCATCTTAACACCCCTATCCCGGGGCTCCCTTCGGTCAACCCGGGCTACCACCGGCATCCCCCCGTCTGGGGCTTGCGTCTTCCGCTCCCTCGTCTTCCGCCCCATGACTGACCAGTCAGAAATAGTGGCGTCTTGACAACCCTTTATAGCCCCGCCTATTTCCCCATCTGCCTTTAGGATGCGCAGTCCATCTCCGCCGCGCGTGTAGGGAGTCACGCCGGCGGTTCTCCATTCAGGTGACCACATATGGAACGAGAGACGAAAGACCGCCCCACGGCGGCGTTTTACGACGTCGACGGAACGCTGATCAAGACCAACGTCGTCCACGCCTACGCCTATTATGCCGTCAACACTCCGGAGTTGACGAAGAAGCTCGGCAAGACCGCCAGTCTGCTGGCGAGCCTGCCCTTGTACTGGATGGCCGACAAATTCGACCGCCGTCTGTTCAACGAGGCGTTCTACAAAAATTACGCCGGCTATACCGAGGATCGCCTGGTCATCCTCGGCGAGGAGATCTTCGACAACGTCATCCGCCCCAATATCTTTGAGGGTGCGCTGAGCCTTGTGGAGCGATCTCGACGCCAGGGACACCGCCAGATCCTGGTCACCGGCGCCCTGGACGTCATCACCGAGCCGTTGGCGGAATTTCTGGGCTGCGACGACTACGTGGCCAACCGCCTGGAGATGAAGGACGGCGTCGCCACGGGGCGCCTCGAAGAGCCCACCATCGCCGGCCCGACGAAGGCGAAATGGGTTCGCCAATACGCCGAGGAACACGGCTACGACCTCGATGGTTCTTTTGCCTATGCCGATAGCGGCTCCGACGTTCCCCTGTTGAGCGTCGTCGGCCATCCCTGTGCCGTGAACCCCGATTTCGAGATGAAGAAGACCGCCCGCGCCTATTCCTGGCCCGTTCTGGAATTCGACTGAACCACACCACTGAATTGTCATAGCAGCCGCAGGGCAAGCGGCGCTTTTTCGATGCCGACCTTATCGCACGGATTCACGCATGTCTGAGCAGTCCCATTCGTACAACTCCGTCAAGATTCTCGATGAAGATTCCCCACCGCGCTATCTGCACTGTGGCGAGGACTTTATCACCCATAAATTTCCCGCCGGCACCCGCGTCTTATACGCCAAGCCCCCCATGAAGCCCGTGGAGAACGTGGGCGCCGCCATCCGACACGCCATCAACCATCCCGAAGGCGGCGCAAAACCCCTCTATGCGCGATTGAAGCCGGGCATGAAGGTCACGATTGCCATCGATGATATCTCCGTGCCCCTTCCGCCGATGAAGACCCCCGACGTGCGCCAGCAGATCCTGGAGATCCTCCTGGAGATGCTCACCGACCACGGCGTCGAGGACGTGGAGATGATCATCGCCCTCGCCCTCCATCGGCGCATGACGGAGGCCGAGATCAAGCGCATGGTGGGCCCCGACATCTTCGCCGAGCACTATCCGGACACCCTCTACAATATGGACGCCGAGGACGAAGACGAGATGGTGGTCCTCGGAAAGACCGACCATGGCGAACACGTACAGATCGTGCGCCGCGCCGCCGAAAGCGATCTCCTCATCTACGTCAACGTCAACTTCGTCCCCATGAACGGGGGCTTCAAATCCATCGGCACCGGCCTGTCCGGCTATCAGGGGATTCAACACCACCACAATCCGGAGACCATCCTCAAGTCCGATTCCTATATGGATCCCGACAGCAGCGAACTCTATAGCTCGAACGAGCGCATGGGTCGCTTTCTCAACGACAAGCTCGAGATCTTCCACATCGAGACGGCCCTCAACAATAAGATGTACGACGAGCAGCTCGATTTTCTGGCTCGTCCCGAAGATGACTGGAGCGGCACGGATCAGCTCAAATTCAAGTCCATGAAGTGGACTCTGGAAAATCTTCCCCGTGCCGCAAAGCGGGCCCTCTTTCACAAAGTCCCCGCTCCCTACGGGATCATCGGTGTCCACGCAGGCCCCACCGAGGCGGTCCACGAAAAGACCCTTCAGAAGTGCTGGCAACAACACGCCGTAAAGGTAAAGGGACAATCCGACGTCGTCGTCTACGGCATCCCCTTCGAGAGCCCCTATAACGTCAACTCCATCATGAACCCCCTCCTGGTGCGCGTGATGGCTCTCGGCTATTTCTTCAATATGTATCGCGGCAAGCCGCTCATCAAAAAGGGGGGCACCCTCATCATCACCCATCCCTGTTACGATGACTTCGACGCCGATCATCACCCCAGCTATATCGAATTCTTCAATCGCGTCCTCCCCCAGACCCGGTGCAGCAAGACCATCGCCGAAACCTGGGAAAAAGAATTCGCCAACAATCCCAACTATATCGAGATGTTTCGACGGGGCAACGCCTACCACGGCGTCCACCCCTTCTATATGTGGTACTGGGCCGAAAACGGTCAGCACCATGTGGGACGGGTCATCGTCGTCGGCGCCGAGAACGAGCATGTGCCGAAGCGACTGGGCTGGGACCGGGCCAACTCCATGGACGAAGCTCTGGAGATGGCCCGAGACGACCACGGACCCAACCCCCACATCACCCTGATGCACCATCCGCCCTTCGTACTCGCCGACGTGGAGTAGATGGCGAAAAAAACGCCTGCTTTGTAGCACCTGGCAACTGCCTTTGAGGTACTCGCGATGTCCAAAAAAACGAACGGAAACTCCGACTCCCTCCCCGCCGTCGACGCCACGAAAAACGGCTCGTCCAACGGAGGATCCGGCTTCGCCCGACCTGCCGATCCCGACGATCTGCTCTCCGTGACCGAACAGCTCAGCGGACGTCGGATCATGGTCACGGGCAGCACGGGATTTCTGGGCAAGGTCGTCGTGTCCATGCTGCTTCATTTCCACCCCGATCTGGAGCAGCTCTATCTCCTGATCCGAAGCCGCACCGACAAATCCTCTCAGCAGCGTTTCCAGGAGCTTGTGGCCGAAGGTCAGGCCCTCGACCCCGTACGCCAGGCCCTGGGCTCGGGCTACGATGAATTCCTCGCCGAAAAGGTCACCGTCGTCGACGGCGATATCTGTAAACCCCACCTGGGTCTTTCGGAGGCCCAGGCTCGCGAGGTCGCAACCGATCTCGACCTCTTCATCAACTCCGCGGGGTTGACCAACTTCAACCCCAACCTTCGATGGGCGCTCGAGATCAACACCCTGTCCAACGAGCACATCCTGGACTTCATCCGGACCGGCGGCACCAACACCCGCCTATTGCACGTATCCACCGCTTTCGTCGGTGGAAAGCAATCGGGCCTCATCCCGGAGATCGCCCCCGGCCCTCGGGCCTATCCCCACGCCGACGAATTGGACGCTCATTACGACCACCGGGCAGAGATTCGCGACTGCCTTCAGCTCATCGAGCACTACGAGGAGATCTCTCGCGACCAGAAGCATCGGGTGCGTTTCGAACAACAGGCCCGCCAACGCCTGGAAAAGCACAACCTGGATCCCAACGACGCCGACGCCTTCGAAGAGGCTTTCGACAAAGCCCGCAAGCGCTGGATCACCAAACGCCTGTCCCAGGAAGGCCGTGAACGCGCCGCCTTCTGGGGCTGGCCCAATATCTACACCTATACGAAGTCCCTGGGCGAGCGCGTTTTGATGGACGCCGCCGACGATCTGGACATCACCATCGTGCGCCCGGCGATCATCGAATCAGCCGTCGAATTCCCCGAAAAATCCTGGAACGAGGGCATCAACACCACCGCTCCTCTTTGTTTTCTGGTCTATAAGGGCCACCGCTTCATCCCCACCAGAGATGACGTCGACCTCGACGTCATCCCCGTCGATCATGTCTCGGGCGCCATGCTTGGCATCGCCGCCGCCCTCCTCGAGGGGCGCCACGACGACGTCTATCACCTCGGTTCTTCAGACCTCAACCCCGTGTCCGTGCCCAGGCTCGTCGAGCTGACGTCGCTATCTACGCGCGCCCTCATCGATCGAAAGGTCGGCACGCCGGGGTGGCAAAAACTCATCCTCAAGTCCGTTGACGCCGTCTCCGTCGATCAAAAGACCTTCGAGCGCCAGTCGGCGCCGGGCTTTAACCGCGCCGCCGGCGGACTCAAGAATCTACTGGGCCGTCTGCCCACCAAATCCCTGGGAGGCGTGGGGCAGGCCATCGAGGGGGTTCGACAGGGGCTTAGCTCCGTAGAAAAGATGACCCAAACTACAGAGAAGATCTTCGAGCTCTTCTATCCCTTCATCTACGAGAACGCCCCCACCTTCGAAGCCCAGAATATCAAGCACCTCGAAGAGCGCCTCCACCCCGCCGAACGTCCCCGCTACGGCTGCCCCATCGACAAGCTCGACTGGCGTCATTACTGGCGATACATCCATATTCCGGGGCTCGCCAAACACGCCTACCCCGCGTTGGAGGAGAAGCTCAGGGCCAGCCAGCGCGAGGTCTATACCTACGACGACCTGGTGGAATTGTTCGACGCCTCCACCCACAACTACTCGCGACGTGTGGCCATGCAGCACCACGACGAGCTCATTGTGGAGCGCTACACCTACGCCGACCTCAAAGAGCTGGCCGAGCGGGCCGCTATCGTCCTCGACGGCATGGGTCTTGGAAAAGGCCGCACCGCCCTTCTGGTTTCGGAGAACCGTCCCCAGTGGAGCATGGCCTATTTTGGAATCCTCAAATCCGGCGGCATCGCCGTACCCACCGACGCCGACGCCACGGTGGACCAACTCGTCAACGTCACCCGCACCGCCCGGGCGCACCTCATCGTGATGAGCCAACGCGTCGCCGAAAGAGTGGCCGACGAGCTCGAAGTGCGCCTTCGCGACGAGGGGCTTCCCGCCCGCATCGTCACTCTCGACCAGCTCTTCCATCTGGGACTGCCCGATCAGGCCACCATCGACGTCACCGAACATGCGCCGACACCGGAGGCCGGCCCAAAGCCTGCCGAGACCTCCGACGAAATCGTCGCCGAATTGTTGGCCGCAGAAGACGATGGCGAACCACTGGCGAGCCTCATCTTCACCTCCGGCACCACTGGCGAGCCCAAAGGGGTGATGCTGTCGCACCAGAATTTCACTCATCTATTGAATAACCTGGAGCAAACCTTCGATATCGACGAGCGCGACGGCTTCTTGAGCGTGCTCCCCCTTCACCACACCTTCGAATTCGCCTGTGGGCTCTTGATGCCCATCTCCAAGGGCGCCACCATCACCTACCTCGACGAGCTCTCCCCGGAAGAGCTCACCCGGGCGCTCAACTCCACCCCCGTGACGGCCATGATCGGCGTCCCCGCCCTGTGGCAACTGCTGGAGCGACGCATCAAGGACAACCTCGACGCCGCCCCCCCGCAGACCCGGGCCCTATTCAACGGGCTCAAGACGCTCAATACCGTGTTGCGAGAGCGCTTCGGCATCAACCTGGGCAGCACCTTCTTCGGCCCCGTCCACCGCGCCTTCGGAGGAAAACTCCGCTATATGGTCAGCGGCGGCGCCGCCCTGCCCGACAAGACCATGGAGACCTTCCACGGTCTGGGCTTCGAGCTCTACGAGGGCTACGGCCTCACCGAGGCCGCCCCGGTGCTCACCGTCAACAGTCCCAAAAACGGACTCAAGCCCGGCACCGTCGGACGCGCCCTTCCCGACGTGGAAGTGGACGTCAAAGACCCGGACGATCAGGGCGTTGGCGAGGTCATCGCTCGCGGACCCAACGTCATGCGGGGCTATCTTGGCCGTGAGGAGGCCACGGAAGAGACCCTCAAGGACGGGTGGCTCCACACCGGCGACCTGGGCACCTTCGACGACGACGGAAACCTCATCATCGTCGGCCGCGACAAGGACGTCATCGTCACCTCCGGCGGAAAGAACGTCTATCCCGACGAGCTCGAGGACATCTACGGAAAATCCCCCGGCGTCGAGGAGCTGTCCATCGTCGGCCTTCCCGACGGCGACGGCTCCGAGCGCGTGGCCTGCCTGGTGCGCCCCGAGATCCCCGACGAAGCCCCCGCCGAGACCGTCGCCGAGATCCGCTCTCGCATCCGGGAATGGATCCGCGTCGAGGGCTCGCGCGGGCCGTCGCACAACCGCATCCAGATTCTGCGCTTCTGGCAGGAAGATTTTCCGCGCACGGCCACCCGCAAGATCAAGCGAAACGAGGTCATCGAAATTCTCCAGCGCCTGCTCGACGCCGAGATGGAGGCCATCGAAAGTGGCGAGTTCGAGAACACCACCACCGAGTGGCTCGACAAGACCCTGGCCAAGCTCTCCGGCTACGACCAGGCCCGCATCCACGACGGCACCCACCTCCTCGACGATATGGGCTTCGACAGCCTGATGTTCGTCGAGCTGGCGAGCATCCTGGAGGCCAAGGGCTACCACCTGACCCCGGAGACGTTGGCTGACGTCCCCACGGTGGGACAGCTCCAGACGATCCTGGACGGCGGCGACGGACAATCGACGGCCCTCATCAAATCGCCGCAGTCCACCATCGAGAAGGTGGAGTCCGTCGACATCCCCACTCCCGTGGCCGAGGCCATCAAGGAACTTCTTCGCACCGGCCAGATGGCGGCCTACGACAAGCTCTTCAACGTCGAGATCTACGGCCGGGCCCACATCCCCTACAACAACCCCAATATCATCGTCGTCGCAAACCACTCCAGCCACCTCGACATGGGCCTCGTAAAATACGCCCTCGGCGACTACGGAAGCCAGATCCGGGCCCTGGCCGCGGCGGACTACTTCTTCAAGAACAAGCAGCGAAAGACCTATTTCGAAAACCTCACCAACCTCATCCCCGTCGAGCGCTCCGGCACCCTGGAGAGCGCCCTCGGCGAAGCGTCGAGGTCCCTGCAGCGCGGTGAGATGCTCCTCGTCTTTCCCGAGGGAACACGATCGAAATCGGGCAAGATCCAGCGCTTCCGCCGCGGACTCGGCTACCTCGTGGACACCCACGACGTCGACGTCTTGCCCCTGTGGATTCACGGCACCTACAAGGCCCTTCCCAAGGGACAATCCCTCCCGTCGCCCACCCATCGAGACCTCACCGTCCACATCGGACCCGTATTGTCTGCCTCGGAGTTGAAAAAACAGGTGGCCGGAAAGAGCGAAGTCGAGCGCTACGAGGGCATCTCCAGCCTCGCCAGACAGGCCGTCACCGGCCTTCGCGACGCCGCCCTGGGCCTCGACAAAGAACCCGACGAGGAGACCCTGGAGCCACTCTTCAAATACCTCCGCGAGCGCTTCGCCGAAAACCAGGTCGACCAGCCCGTGAGCTACTACTTCAGCCTCGGCAACTGGGAGACCCACAAGTGGACCGTCACCGTCGACCCCGACGACTGCATCATCGTCAACAAAAAACCCGCAGGCCGCGCCGACTGCGTCATCAAGACCAGCCCCGAGATGCTGCGAAAGATGATTCACGAAAAATACGTCCCCTCCATGGACGAATTCATGAGCGGCGACATCAAGACCAACGACCCCGATCTGTTGATGCGCTTTCAGTCCGTTTTCGAATTATGAACCCCTCCCCAACTTGATTGGGGAGGTGGGCGCGAGCGCTTTCCGCGAGCGGTCGGAGGGGCGACCTCAACCACCCACCAACCCCCGGGAAACTCCAATGACCACGTTGATAACCGGCGGCACAGGCTTTCTCGGCCGCCACATCATCGATCGCCTCATCGCCACCGGCGACGAAGACCTCCGCGTCCTCACCCGTGGCGAGGCCCCCGAGCTCGAAGCCCTGGGCGTCGAGGTCTTTCAGGGAAGCCTGCTGGACCCCGACGACCTGCAGGCTGCCTGCGAAGGCGTCACTCGCGTCTACCACCTGGCCGGGCGCGTCGAGCGCGACCGCTCCAAGGCTCACCTGATGTACGAGCTCCACGTCGACGGCACCCGAATGCTCCTCGACGTCCTGCGCGGCCTCGACGAGCCCGTGGACAAGATCGTCGTCGCCTCTACCAGCGGCACCGTCGGCGTCGGCACCTCCCCGGACTTCATGGGCCACGACGCGAGCCCCCACGCCGAATCGGTGGTCCGAAACTGGCCCTATTATCTGTCCAAGATCTACGCCGAGAAGATCTGCTTCGACTACGTCGAAAACCACGACCTGCCCATCGTCCAGATGCGCCCCACCCTCCTTCTGGGGCCCGGCGACGAGCGCGAAAGCTCCACGGGCGACGTGGTCATGTTTCTTAAATCCGAAGTGCCGGGCCTCATCGACGGCGGCGTCTCCTTCGTCGACGTCCGGGATGTGGCCGACGCCTTCATCGCCGCCATGGAATCCGACGCCGCCGAGCCGGGCGACACCTATCTTCTCGGCGCCGCCAACATGACCATGCACTCCTTCTTCGAGCACCTCGAAGCCCTCAGCGGCGTCCCCGCCCCCACGGTCAGAATCCCCGATGCGGTGGCCCGCTTCGGAAGCAAACTCCTCGAACGGG
Source organism: Myxococcales bacterium (assembly GCA_007131755.1). Classification (GTDB taxonomy): domain Bacteria; phylum Myxococcota_A; class Bradymonadia; order Bradymonadales; family Bradymonadaceae; genus SLJM01. The sequence continues at coordinate 9,196 of SLPW01000213.1, forward strand.
TCTCCGGCGTCGCAAAACGCCTCGGCGACCTCGACCCGGCAAGCGTCGAGATGGCCCGCCACTACTGGTATATCGACAGCTCCAGAGCCGAAAATGAACTCGGCTGGCAGCCCCGCGACCCGGCCGTAACTCTTCGCGACACCATCCACTGGATCCGCGAAAACCACCCCGACTTCACCGACGAACACGGCCCGCGCCCCGACCCACCACCGGAATTCGTCCCGCCCGAGACCGTGGAATTCGCCCGCCAGTTACGCGAACAGCACTCGTAAAGGCGCTCGAAACGACCCCCGCGCAGGGATGCCTTGCGCTCCCGAGCATATCGGCCGCTGTTCAGGCCGACGTAGACAACCACGTGGCTTGGCCTCGTGATACGAATGGTCAACCGATCCCGATCGTACAGCCAGGGGGATTGGGAGACAGCGAATGCATCCGGCCAGGCCGCATTCGGAAGCGCCGTTGAGTTTCCGACGTGGAAACAACAACAACTGCAAAAGAGAAATTTAAAATCGGAAGTCGGAAATCGGAAGTCGGAAAGGAGCGAGCGACGCGATGAGCCGGTACGTTCGCAGTTCGGGTTTTCTCGGACGGCCAAGGTGGCAAGCGATGACGTAACACCGGGCGCGGGCGGAGATGCAATTCAGATTTCCGACTGCCGACATCCGATTCTTTTTTCACC
>SLPW01000262.1 GCA_007131755.1 Myxococcales bacterium
CCTTCGACTCCCGTCTTCCGTATCACCCCCTGGTCAACCGATCCACGATGGCCTCGGCGATCGTCGTCGGCCGATGCTTTTCATCGACGATGATCACCGTTCCCGGCGCCACTTCGCCGACCTTTTCGGGGATGGAGCCGAAGAGCGCCTGCTTGAGCACACCGGAGCGAGTGGCACCGATGCAGATGGTGTCGAAGTGTATGACGGCGCCAATCAGGGTACGCTCAACATCTTCGCCGACGACGACCTTCGTGATGTAGTCGTCGGGCTTGAGTCCCACCTCTTCGGCGACCTCCTCGATGAGCTTTCGACCTGCCTCTTCGGCTTCCTCTCTGCTGTCACCGGGGGGCTGGACGTTGAGCAGTGTCAGTGATGTATCGGGATCGACGTGAGCGATCTGCATCGCCTCGCGCACCGCCAGTTTGGTGGCCGGGCCCGTGCCCACGAGGGCGACGACTTCACCGATGCCACCGGAGCCGGCCTTGACGAGATTGACCTCACAGGGGGCGTTGCTGATGACTCGGTCGATGGTGGAGCCCAGGACGAAGTCGCGCCGCTGACGATGCCCCTTCCATCCCATCACCAATCGCTGCGCTTTTTCCTGAACGAGGACCTGGAGGATGGCCTGCGCCGGATCGCGGGCCAAAATCGCCCGGGTGCGAATGGGGACATTCAACCTCTCGGAGTGCTCCCTGGCGGCGTCCAGCAATTTTTGCTGGCTGGCGATACGGGTCTGCTCAAAATGCAGGTGCTGCGACGGCGATGCCTGGGGAGGGGTCTCAATGACGTTGACGGCAATGATCTCCGGGTTTTTGTGCTCGTGAATGCCGGCGGCACCCATCTGGAGGAGCAGCTGTTCCGTCGCCGGGTTGGCGACAGGGACGACGACGCTAAAGCGAGCATCGGCACCCTCCGGTGCCCGCAATCCGGTGCCCACGATGGCGTCGCCGATGAGGTTCTCCGGTGCGGCGTGGTGACGGGCGTAGAAGGTAAACCAGCCCACGCCGAAGACGAGCACGCCGCTTCCCACGGCCAACACCATCAGATCCATCTGAGCAATGACCACAAAACAGGACAAAAAGCCCAGTGCCGGAATCAGCGGATACAAAAGGCCGGGGATGCGAAAATCCGGCTTATAATCCGATGGCCCCGCCCGGCGCATGACGATTACGGCGATGTGGACCAATCCGTAGGTCACCAAAAAGGCGAAGCTCGCCACCTCCGCCAGAAAGCCGATCTCGATCCCCGGCACCAGGATAATTGCCAGGATCAGCACTCCCGTAACGGCGATGGCCCGCGACGGGGTGTGGAAGCGTTCGTGAATCTCGTTGAGCCACTCCGACAAGATCTTGTCACGCCCCATGGCGAAGTTGACCCGCGCCGCCGACAAAATGGAGGCATTGGCAGAGGACACCGTCGCCAGAAGAGCTCCCAGAACCATCAAGAGCGCGCCCCAGCGTCCCAAGAACAACTCGGCCACGTCGGCCACGGGAATCCTCGATGCTCCCAACGCCTCGGAACCCATAACGCCCGTGGCCACGACCATCACCATGGCGTAGAGCACCATGGGCACCAGGACGCTGGCGATCATGGAAAGGGGCAGGTTTCGCTTCGGGTTTTTGATCTCCTCGGCGCTGGTGGCGATGACCTCGAAGCCGATGAACGATACGTATAGTGTTGCCGTCAACGCGGCGACGGCGCCCCAGCTTTTGTGCTCGAACTTTCCTACGTCCACGTTAAATATGCCGACCGTGACGAAGGTGACGATAAGCCCCAATAAGATCACGACGATCAGATTCTGCATCGCGCTGGCGTCTTTGGAGCCCCGATAGTTCAAAAAGACCAGAAACGTCGTCATCACGAGCGCCAACAAGGTGATCGGCGCCGCATCGCCCAGAAAATAGGTCATATACTGGCCGAAACCCACCATATAGAAGGCGGTGGCGAACATCAGTCCCATCCACATCCCCCAGCCCACAATGCTCCCCATGAAGCTTCCCAGCGAGCGGTTGACGTAGTAGTAGCTCCCGCCGGCTCGGGGCATTCCCGTTGCCAGCTCCGACAGCGAGATGGCGGTCAAAAGCGAGATGACCCCGCCGATGACGAAGGAGATGGCGCTCGTCGTCCCCGCCTCGGCGGCGGCGATGCTGGGTAAGATGAAGATTCCGGCCCCGATCATGGTGCCCACCCCGAGGGTGAAGGCCTCCAAAAAGCCGAGATCACGGGCCAATTCCGTGGACTGTTGCGAGTCACTCATAGGTTATCCTGCGTAGCTATCTCGTGGCAGCCTCCTGCCCCGAACGTCATCTGCGTGATGCGGAGCATAGGCTGGAGAAGCGGTCGTGAAAACCGCAAAATGCAAATTGCTCGCCGTTCCATTCCCCGGAAAAACGCGTTATATAGACGACGTCGGTCGCAATAGTGCGCCTTGAAGAAGTCCGGCTATGCTTGAAAAAACCTTTCTCGGACAATTGAATAAAGAACCCGATTGGACCCAGCGCATCGCGTTCGCCGCCGGGGTGGTGTTATTCATCGTCGCTTCTTATGGAGTGATCTATCAGTGGATCATGGCCACCTTCGAGGGGCGCCCGATCACCTATTTTCAAGCCCTGCAGGTGGTGATCGAATCGCTGACCACCGCCGGTTTCGGCGGCCATGCCCCCTGGGAATCGGCGATCGCAAACCTCTTCGTGCTGGCCATGAACCTCTCCGGGGTGGCCCTCGTCTTTCTGGGGGTTCCTCTCTTCGCCACGCCGCTGATCCGCCAGTTATTGGAGCGCCGTCCTCCGGCCTCCAGCGATCTAGAGAATCATATCATCGTCTGCGGCTACTCCGAGAAAGACGAGGTGGTGCGCCGAGAGCTCGAGGAATTCGAGCGCGAACGGGGGCGGAAGATCCCCTTCTTGTACGTAGAGCCCGACCCCGAACGGGTACGAGATCTGGTCGACCGTGGGATTCACGCCATCGTCGGCGATCCCGAGAGTGTGGAGACGTTGCGCGCTGCCAACGCCGAGAAAGCCAAAGCAATTGTCGCCGATGTCGACGACGAGACCAATCCCTCCGTCACCCTCGCCGCAAAGCTCATCGACAAGAATCTCCCCGTATTGAGCGTGGTCAGAAACCGCCGGGTGGCCAGCCACCACAAATACGCCGGCGCCGATCGGGTGATCAAAGCACGACAATCTTTCGGCAAGAGCCTCGCCATACGAGCCGCCAGCTCCTACGCCAAGAAATTTCGCGACGTCGTCAAGGTCAAAGAAGGTGTCGAGGTCACGGAGCTGGTCATCGAGGACGGCTGCAGGCTGATCGGAAAGACCCTGGCCGAGGCAAATCTCTCTCACAAGACTCGCGGTGAGGCCAACGTGATCGCCGCCTGGGTGGGAGGCAAATTTCTGATCTCTCCGGCTCCGGATACACCGATAAGAAAAAATGCCATCCTCGTGGTGGCCGGAAAAGTCAGAGGCCTCGACATCAGCGGGATTCACGCCATTCCCGGGACCATGGAGGAGTCTCACAAGGTCGTCATCGGTGGCTTTGGCACCGTGGGCCGAACCGTATATCGGGAACTCAAGAAAGCGGGAATCGAGACCACCGTCATCGACGTCAGCCGCGATCGAGAGAAGGTCTGGAGAGCGGAGGAGATGGAGCTCGCACGAGAGCGAGCCGAGGCCGGTGACGGCCAGGGCACCATCGATCTCTCCGGAGAGAGCCCCATCGACATCATCGGTGATATCACCGACGAGGCCACGCTGCGAAAGGCCAAGATCGACGAGGCCGACGCCGTGGTCATCTCCCTGGACCGCGACATCCCCACCATGTACGCCACGATCATCATCAATCATCTGGCCCCGGACGTGGAAATCATCGCCCGTGCCGACGAGGCGGGAAGCATCTCCACCCTGTACCAGGCCGGCGCGGACTTCGTGCTGTCCCTGACCACAGTGACCGGCGAAATCCTGGCCAGCGAATTATTGGATATCCTGGGCGAAAAGGGTGGTTTCTTGCCGGCCAGCACAGAATTTAGATTCACCCGTGTCAACGGCGGTATCTTCTCCGGAAAACCCCTGATGGAGCTGGATCTGCGAAATAAGACGGGCTGCACCGTGGCCGCCGTCGAGCGCGATGGCTCGGTGCTGACCAACGTGCTCGGAGATTTCTACGTAGAGGACGATGACACCCTCATCGTCACGGGAAGCCACGACAGCATCGAGAAATTCTGCAACGAATACCTCCCGGAGTGGATCGCCGAGCACGCGGAGCCGGAACCGGAGCCGGAGCCGGAAGATACCCGGGAGCCGGAACCGGAGCCGGAGCCGGACGAGGGAGAGGGAGAGGGAGAGGGAGAGGGAGAGGATTCGAAAGAATGAGGTTTTCGGTGCCCCCTCCGAACGTCGGCTTAACGACGCCGACGCCCACCTCCCCCACCGGCTGGCTATTGATCACGAATCGACGTTGGTTTCGATCGTCACCGCAGGAACGGCTTGTCCTTCCGAGGATGTCACGCGCTTTCCAGCGTGACCTGGGCAGCCACGTGGCCTTTGGCCCGTGGAGACGAAGGTTCGGGTCGTCTATGGCTGGAGGTTGCGGGAGTGTCGACGATGGAGGAACGACGGTGGGGTCGACACGTGCCAGCAACCCGACGCCCATCACGGGCCGAAGGCCACGTGGCTATTCATGTCGGCCGCAAAAGGCGCGGCCGAAATCCTCGGCAGCCAAGGCGTGCCTGCGGTTGGCGAGTTGTGATCAATAGCCAGCCCCACCGAGGAGAGGGGGCCGCGGTTAACCCCCATCGTCATCGAACGCAACTTTCCGTCGCGCGCAAAGGCTGGTATCAAAGGGGGACGCGTCCTTGACCACGCATTAACTCCGCCCAATGCGGGGGGAGCCAACGCAATAACTTTCATGTCCAAGTCCTGCCCATGATGGCCGCTTCTCCTCCATCAGCCGCCGATGACGCCCCGGGTTTGAAGCCCGGCGATGTGGTTGCGGGTCGATTCCGCATCGTCGACGTCATCGGAAGTGGTGGATTCTCGGTGGTCTATCGCGCCCACCAGGAGGGGATGAACCGCTTCGTGGCTCTCAAGGTCCTGAAGCCCAAGGCTTCGGCCGACGAAAAGATCGTGGAGCGCTTTCGCCGCGAGGCACTCTTCGCCAGTCAGCTCTCTCATCCCAACACCATTACCCTCTTCGACTACGGGCAGACCTCCGACGACCTGTGTTATATCGCCATGGAATACCTCCAGGGCACGGACCTGAGCGAGATCGTCAAATATGGCGAGCCCGTGGAGTTGAAGCGGGTGTGGTCCATCCTCAGTCAGACCTGTCAGAGCCTGGCTGAGGCCCATCGAATCGGACTCATTCACCGGGATCTAAAACCGGAAAATATCTTCCTGGTGGAGAGAAACGAGGGCGAGCAGGTCAAGGTATTGGATTTCGGGGTTTCCAAAGCCCTGTCGACCTTCGGAGCGCCCAATGTGTCTTCGCTGGCTCCTCTGACCCTGGAGGGAACCGTCTTCGGCACTCCGCTGTATATGGCACCGGAACAGGCGATGGCCGAGGAGTTGACGCCAGCCGTCGATATCTATGCCCTGGGGCAGATGGCCTACGAGATGATCTCCGGTCGTGCCGCCTACGCCGACGAGACCAGCGCCATGGACGTGATGTTGCGTCAGGTCAACGACCCTCCTCTGGAGTTGCCGAAGCCCCATGACGACTCCCCCTTTTCGGATCTCATTCAGCGGTGCACCGCCAAAGATCCTACCGAGCGCATTCCCGATGCATCGAGGATGCTCGAAGTGCTGATGTCGCAGCCCTTTCTGCCCTATATGGACGCCGGTAGCCGGCCACTGGGACTTCGACATAACCAGGACAGTGGACCCGCGACCCATCTCCCCCTGTCCTATGAGAGCATCGACCCCGAGGCCGCCGAGCGGGCCGAAGAGGTCTACAGATGGGAATTGTCCATCCTGGAGGAGGTGTTGGATGAAGTGCGCAAGTCGGCGGAGATGCGGCTGGTGGTCATCCGGGGAAAACCGGGCATTGGCCGCAGCAATCTGCTGCGGGCCTTCTTGCAGCGCTACCGAAACCGGTCGGGAGTCCGCATCGTCCACCGCCAGGCCTTCGCCGACGCCACCGCACCCGGAGCCGGGCTGGAGGCCGACCTCGCCGAAGCGGCCAGCCTGTCTCTAGAGGGCGAAGGGATCTCCGAGGTCAACCGACTGCTCAGCGAATTCTTGTCCGATCCGGAGCTGACGACCCTCTCCGATCTGGAGCCGGTGCGTATCGACTCCAATCCCTTGCAACTTCTGACCAGTCGTCGTGAGGAATTCTTCGCTCGTCTCATCGACCCCTTTCGCAAGGCCGCCCGGGTGGGGACCCTCATCTGGGGCATCGAGAACTTAGAGACCGTCGATCCCCTGACGCTGGCATTTCTGGAGCGTCTGTTGCGAGAGATGCGGGTACATCCGTCGCCAATTCTTCTGGCCGTGACCACCTGGCCCGACGCCCTGGTGCGGCGGCCGGGGCTGATGCGTTATGCCGAGGAGATCATCCACGCCCCGTCGAATTTCGCCCGCCACATCCGCCTCGTAGAGCCCGAACTCGACGCAGAGCACGAAAGTGGAGAATCGGGGCTTCGAGGACTGGCCGAGCTCTCATCGGATATCGACGTGGGAGGATCCTATACGGGGATCAAACCCCGGGTTCCCGAGGATTTCGACTTCGACGACGCAGAGGTGGAGCGCTGGGCGGCGCTGGCCGACGGCGTTGGGCAAGAAGAGGAGTCGACGGAGACAGAGCGTAAAGGCGCGGTCGCTCGCACGACGGAGGAGCGAGAGGCTTATCTGGCAGCGCGCAGCGCGCAGACCAGGCCCACTCAGAAGCTGGAGGTATTTACCACCGCCGAACACGCCACGGCCGATTTCGACACCGCCGATCCCGATATCCATCAAGCTTTTGATACCGTTTTGGGCTATCTGGCACAGCTCGATGAACGGGTCGTCTCCCGTGAGTTGTGGGGCTACGTCTATCACCGTGTTTTGCCCTTCGAGATGACGCGGGTGATGAGCGTGGTACTGGAGTATGCCGAACGTTTCGGAATCATCACCCTCTCCGACGATTACATCGCCTTTACGGATCAGGAGTATACGGCGACCTTACGTCAGACCTTCGATGAGCTCGACAGCGCTGTGGAGGCCCACGGCGAACTTGCAGCCCTGCTGCAGGACTATTCGTCGAAGCCATCGCGTGAGGACATTCGACGCATTGTCCACCACTCCGTCAAAGGAGAGGACTACGAGCGGGCGGTCAATCTCTTGCTGCGAGCAGGCGACAGCGCCTACGAACAGATGGATCTCGACCTCGCCCGGGAGTACTACCTGCGATTTCAGTCGCTCATCGAGGAGTTGTCGACCCGATCTCCCACTCCCACCGTCGCCTATTCTCCTTATCCACGGATTTGGCTGCGGCTGGGAGAAATCCACGGGGCTCTCGGGGAGTACGGGGCAGCCGAAGACGCATTGAACCGGGCCAATCGTGAAGCCGACGCCGACGACCATCGACTGCGCGCGGCGGCCCACAAATTGCTCGCCGACCTGGCGATGGCCCAGAACCGCTACGAAGACGCCCACGACGACTACCTTCAGGCCCGCGACCTGTATCGCCAGACCGCCCTTGCCAGACCCTATGTGGCCAGCCTCGGCGAGATCGGGCGCTCGGCGATGCTGCTGGGTCAACCCAGAAAAGCCGAGGGCATCCTCGCCGAGGCCATCGACAAAGCCGAGAAGTTGGAGGATCTGATTCTGGCGGGACGCCTTCACCGCTATCTGGGCGAAGTCTTGACGAGACAGGCTCGCTTTTTGGAGGCCATCGATCATATGGAAGCGGCGATGGCGATCTTCGAAGATCAGGACGACCATCGAGGCGTCGTAGAATGTCTGGAACAGTTGGGGACGGCCCACTTCGCCGCCGGCATGTACGGACAGTCACGTGAGGACTACACCCGGGCATTGGCGGTGCTGTCCAATCGACATCTGGAAGCCGACCAATCGCCCCATCTGGGGCTTGCGCGGGCCCTGGCCGGTCTGGAAAACCTGGAGCAGGCCGAGATCCACCTCGTGGAGGCCATGAGCCACTACAGTACGCGGACCCGACGGGTCAGCCGTGCACGGGTGCAACTCCACCTGGGCGATCTGTACCTGGCCATGAATCGGCCGAAGCTGGCCGACGAGCACTATGCTCATGTCTTCGAGCAGATGCGTGATATCGGCCGGCCCAACCTGGCGGTAGATGCACTGATCCGCCGCGGCTATGCCAACTACGACGCCGGAGACGTCAACGCCGCCTACGAGCGGCTCACCGAGGCCGCAGACTTTGCCAGCCGACTCGACCACGCAGAGCTACAGCGCTGCGTGCGCGCCCACATCATCTATCTTCAGCTCTTCGCGCACGGATTTCGAGCTCGTGGCGATACCTTCTCGTCGCTGCGCATGGAATCCGACGACGCCTCACTTCATCGCTCCCACCTTCTTTGCGATCTATTTCGCGCCGACGTCGCCACAGCCCGCAGGGACTATCGAGAGGCAGCTCGCCTGTTGACGCGCACCCGTCGCAACGCCGCCGGTCTCGGCGAATACGGGTTATTCATCCCCATCGCCAGACGGCGCTTTGTGGTGGACAATAAGTTGGGAAGGCTCGGCGATCCCCAACTGGGCTCGGGCTATGCTTTGGGGGCATTGGTCCCTCCCCGCTCATCGAAAAGGGATAGCTAGGTATGCCGGGTGCTCGGCGAGCTCCCAGACCACCTCGTCGCGATAGCCCGCGGCGTCACCGGCGACCTGATAGGACATTGTCCCATCCTCGATCTCCACGCGCACCTTCGTCACCAGCCAATCCCCCAGCGTCTGCGGCGGCATCCGTCCTTTCCAGAAGCCGCGAAGGTTGACCAATACCCGTCCAATGGAGCCCGTATAATAGCGAAGCTCAAACATCCCCGGTCGCAGGCTGGTATAGGGAAACATGCGAATATTGAAGCCCCAGAAGGGAATGGTCGACGGGCTGGTGATCTTGATCGGTCCCTCGTAGAGGACCTCCCCTTCCCCTCGTTCCTCGATGACCTGACCGTACTCGTCGAGCGCCAACGCTCGGGGACCGAGGTTGGTGAATTTGACCTGGTGTGAGCCGCGCAAGATGGCCTTCGGCATGGTCCGGGTAGCGATGGAAACTCCGTAGCCTCCCAGCCCGGTGGCCAGTTTCTCCAGCGTCGACCCCTGCACGGCGTCTTTGAAATTGTGATAATCGTTGAGGATGTCGGCGTCCCAGCCGAAGCCGGCGAAGGGAAAGCGGGATTCCCCGTCTCGTACCATCGACACGCGCCGCACCTGAAGCGGAGTACCTGCGTGGAGCGCCTCCAGATCTTCGATGATGGGACCGGCTCCCAGATAGGTGGCGATGGCGTTGCCCGTCCCCAGCCGCAACACACCAACCGGCGGAGCGTCCTCACGCGCGATCTTGCCGGCCTGAATCTGCTCCTCGATGGCGTTTATGAGATAGACCACCGTGCCATCTCCACCGCCGGTGAAGATGGCGTCGTAGTCTCTGTCGAGCACCTTCTGGACCATCGTCTGGGCCTGACGAAAGTCCTCGGTCAAAAAGAGATCGCGCCGTGGCACGAAGCGCTGTACCGCCTCGTGTACGGAACCCGTCCACCCCCGGGCACGGGCATTGAGCACCACGGCGTAACGCTGCGGCGGGTCCACCACAGCGATGGTGTCCGGTGCAACTTGGTTCATGGCAATATCCAACATTCAAAAAATCGCAGAGACGATCCCAATACCTACCACCCACCACCCAATACCTACC
>SLPW01000182.1 GCA_007131755.1 Myxococcales bacterium
CGCGGCCACCTCTCTGCCGCAGGCACGCCTTGGCTGCCGAGGATTTCGGCCGCGCCGTATGCGGCCGACCTGAACAGCCACGCGGCCTTCGGCCCGTGGGGACGACCCGTGGCAGCCACACCATGCCCGTCATCGATCGCCCCTTGTCTGCTCTCGGCACGCCTTCTAAGCTTGCCGCGCCAGCAATCCATTTCAATTTTTGAGCCCTCCATGAGCAACACCTCCCACAAGCAAATCGAACGCGAAGTCGAGCGTCGACGCACCTTCGCCATCATCAGTCACCCCGACGCCGGTAAGACGACGCTCACGGAAAAACTCCTCCTCTACGGCGGAGCCATCCACCTCGCCGGAAGCGTCAAGAGCCGGCGGGCGGCAAAGCACGCCGTATCGGACTGGATGGAGCTGGAAAAACAGCGCGGCATCTCCGTGACGTCGTCGGTGCTTCAATTTCCCTACCGGGACCACGCCATCAATCTATTGGATACGCCGGGTCACGCAGACTTCAGCGAGGACACCTACCGAACGCTGGCGGCCGCCGACAGCGCCGTGATGCTCATGGACGTGGCAAAGGGCGTGGAGGCGCAGACTTTGAAGTTGTTCAAGGTCTGCGCCATGCGAAAGATCCCGATTTTCACCTTCGTCAACAAGATGGACCGCTTCGGAAGAAAGCCCCTGGAGTTGATGGAGGAGATCGAGGACATTTTGGGCATTCGCTCCTGCCCCATCAACTGGCCCATCGGCATGGGCAACGAATTCAAGGGGGTCTACGACAGGCTCAACGAAGAGCTGATCCTCTTCGACTCCGCCGGACGCCACGGAGAGGCGAAAGTGGAGGAGAAGACGATGGCCCTCGACGATCCGCAGGCGGAGAAGATATTGGGTCCCCGTCGTTACGAGCAATTGTTGGAGGACGTGGAGTTGCTGGACATCGCCGGCGATCCCTTCGATCTGGAGCGGGTCCACGCAGGGGATCTGACCCCCATGTTCTTCGGCTCGGCGGTCACCAACTTCGGAGTGCGCCCCTTTCTGGACGCCTTCGTGGACATGGCCCCGTCGCCCAAGCAGGCCCGTAATATCAAGGTGGAGCCGACGAAGGAGGATTTTTCGGGCTTCATTTTCAAAATCCAGGCCAATATGAACCCGGAACACCGCGATCGCATGGCCTTCGTGCGCATCACCTCCGGGATCTTCGAAAAGGATATGCAGGCCAAGTTGTTGCGCACGGAGCGCCAGATCAAATTGGCCTATCCCCAGCAGATGATGGCCTCGGATCGCGAGATGGCCGACAAGGCCTTTGCAGGCGATATCATCGGGCTTTACGACCCGGGACGCTTTCGCATCGGAGACACCCTATATTCCGGTGACCCCGTGGAGGAGACGGAGATCCCCCGATTTAGCCCGGAGCACTTCGCGGTGGTGGAGATCGGAGATCCGCTTCGTCGAAAGCAGCTCGTCAAAGGCCTGGAGCAGCTCTCCGAGGAGGGCACCATCCAGGTCTTTCGCCAGCCAACCAAAGGAACCCTGGATCTGGTGGTGGGCGCCGTGGGAATCCTGCAATTCGAGGTCCTCAAATTTCGGCTGGAGCAGGAATATAACGTACGCGTGAGCCTGCGGCCCATGGACTTTCAGCACGCCCGCTGGATCGACGGTGACTTCGACCAGGCCGCCTTGAACCGCCTGGACTTCTTAAAGGTCCTGGAGGATCGCGACGAGCTTCCGCTGTTGCTCATACGAAATAACTGGGCCCTGAACTACACCCGTCAGAACTATCCGGATATGGAATTGTTGCCCAATCCCCCGGGCACGCCGGGGTTAGAGCAGTTGCATGAGAAGACACACGGGTTCTGACATGATCTCCGTCACACCGCCCTGGGCCTAAAATACCTACACTTCGGATCCGAGTCATCCATTGAACTCCGGAGGTCCGAGGATGTGGGAGTTATTGCGACGAAACGATGCCGAAGCCAGGCCAACGGGGGCGGCGGCGGCCATCGCCCGGGCGATGATCCCCGAGGGAGAGCCCGTTCGCCAGGGCGACGCGTCGACGGTGCAGGCGGCCAGGGAGATTCTGGCCGCACGCATGGGCACTGCCGGAGTGGCAGCCTTTGACGCCCTGGCCCAGGCCGTGGAGTGGACCGCCGTCGCGCGCCGGGGCAAACGCTTCTCGAAGCTCGCCGGCCCACAACAGGAGAAAGTGCTCTATCAGTGGGCCCAGAACGAGTGGTCCCGCTGGCCCTTCTTGTTATTCAGCGGCCTTATAAAAGGTGCTCACTTCGACAGACCGGAGCATTTCGAGGCCTTCGACGTTCCCTACGATCGTTCCGGACGGCCGGAAAAGGCGCGTTGGACGCGCCAGGTCCTGGCCCCGGAGGATGTCGATGACGGCCAGGTCGTCGAGTGCGACGTGGTGATCGTGGGAACCGGCGCCGGCGGGGCGGTGGTGGGCGCCAAGCTCGCTGCCGAAGGGTACGCCGTGGCCTTCGTCGAAGAGGGGCTTTATTACCGGCGCGACAGCTTCGAGGGCCGCGCCCTTCCCGCTCACAACGAATTCTTTCGCCACGGCACGGTGGCCCTGGGCAATACGGTGATCCCCGTGCAGGTGGGCAAGATGGTGGGAGGCTCGACGGCGGTCAACGCCGCGACCTGTTTTCGCACCCCGCCCTGGGTATTGGAGCGATGGTGCGACAGACTGGGCACCCGGGAGTTGGCGCCGGAGAAGATGGAGAAGTATTTCCAGGAGGTAGAGGCGACGATAAACGTCCACGCGCCGCCGTCTTTTGCCCTGGGGAAAGCGGCAGAGATCTTCTTTCGCGGCTGCGATGAGCAGGGATGGAATCACGCCCCGATCCGGCGAAACGTCACGGGGTGTACCGCCGAGGCGGTCTGCGAATTCGGCTGCCCCGCCGACGCTCGCCAGAGCACGGATATAAGCTATATCCCCCGAGCGCTCAGAAAGGGGGCGATGGTCTTTAGCGGCGCCCGCGCCGGCAAGGTTGTTCTGCGCGACGGTCGTGCCGCCGGCGTGGAGGCCACCACCCTGGACGGAAAGAATCTTCGCTTCGACGCCGGGGCTACCATCATCGCCTGCGGCGCCATCCCCACCCCGGCCCTTCTCCTCGACCAGAATCTGTGCAACTCCACCGGCCAGGTGGGCCGAAACCTATCGCTTCACCCGGCTACGGGAGCGGCGGCTCTATTCGACGAGACCGTACGGGGCTTCGACTCCGTTCCTCAGAGCTATTTCAGCGACCAATTTCTGCGAAGCGAGGGGTTCTTATTGGCGGGAGCCCAGCTTCCGGTGGACGTCGGTGGGGCCCTTCTTCCGCTCTACGGAGATTCCTACCTGGAGGCGACTCGAAATCTGGACCGGATGGTGGGCTCCACGGTCATCACCGGCGACGAATACAGCCCCGGGAGAGTGCGCTCCGTGGCCGGCGGAAGACCGCTTATCACGTACCGTATGACCCGTCGAAACACGGAGCGGATGCGGGCCGGCATCGTGCGCCTGGCCGAGATCTACTTCGCCGCCGGAGCCAAAAAAGTCTATCCCTTGATGCCCCGAATGCCCCTTCTGGAGTCTGCCGGAGATATCGATGAGCTTCGCCGCCTCGACGTGAGGCCCTCGGATTTTATCGCCACCAGTTGGCATCCCCTGGGGACCTGCCGCATGGGACCGGATCGCACGACGTCGGTGGTGGATATGAGCCACGAGTCCCACGACGTGGAGCGACTCTTCATCGTCGACGGCAGCACCCTCCCCGGCCCTCCCGGCGTCAACCCCCAGATCACCATCATGGCCCTTGCCACTCGGGCCGCCGAGCGTATCGCTCACCGGGTGTAAGCAGTGCGCCCCCGGTACATCCCAGCCGAGATGGGAGAGCTCACCGACGCCAGCACTCCTCATATTCCGGGATGCAACTTCCGTTGCAACATTGTTGTCCGGCCTCGCAGATCGGATTGCACATTCCAGCGCCCATACATTCGCAGACCCCCATATTGCAGGAACCGAACTCGTTTCCGCAGAGGCAATCCGTACCATCGGGCATTGTACAGGGCCTACTCTCGTCGAAATCGCTCTCCACACAGGATTCGTTGCTGCAAATGGACTCCGTACAGGTTCTCGACTCTTCTCCCGAACATTCCAGCTCTAAGCCAAAGCAGGGCGACCAGTCGTCGCAGTCCGTATTGCCGCAGCTATCGCCACCGGTGGTTCGAGTGCAGCTACTTTCGTCGAGTTCCTCGATGGTATTGCTCTCGCAGCTACCGCCGTTGCACTCGTATAGCGTGACCTGACGGGTTCGGGTGCCCGATTCAGCGCAGGCTGACGGATAGCTGCAATTCGTCCAGGGACCGAACGAAGTATTGGGGCAATCGCCATCGCTGACGCACTCTACACACCCACCGCCGTCGCAGATATTGGCATCGCCAGAACAATCGTTCCCACAACTGCCACAATGATCGGAACTGGTGTCCGTATTCACACAGGAGCCTCCGCAGGCCTCATAGCCGCCGGGACAATTCTCCTCGCAGGAGCCCGAGCTGCAGACCTCGATGTCGAGACAATCCTGGTCACATCCTCCGCAATGATCGGGATGGGAGTCGGTGTGAACACATTGACCGCCGCATTCGGTATATCCCGAGGCACAGACGCAAGTGCCACCGCCGCAGACCTCGTTGGATCCACATTCATTTCCACATCCACCGCAGTGGTCGTCGTCGGTGTCGAAGTTGACGCAGAGCTCTTCGTCCTCGCAATAGGTATGCCCGGACTCGACGCAACCGACGGTGCAGTTGCCGTCATTGCAAGACGCGATGGCCCCATCGATGTCGGTGGTACAGGCATCACCGCATCCACCGCAGTGGTCGTCGTCGGTGTCGAGGTTAACGCAGTCGCCGCTGCAATCGCTGTAGCCGCCATCGCAGACACAATCGCCGCCATCACAAACGGCGTTATCACCACAGGAAGTACCATCGTCGGCCACCACAAACTCCGTGGTGGACTCGTCGGGGTTACAGACAAGGCAGGGGTTATCCGCCGAGGGCTCACCGGGAGCCTGGCACCCTCCGTCGATCTCACAGGGACAGCCGCAGATATTGGGTCCGGCCACGCCGCAGTCCTCGTCGTCGTCACACCCACCGCATTGGACGGAGTCGTAGGCGTCCCATCCAAAACACAGGCCCGCAGGATCGAGCGAATCACATTGGGCACCCAATTCGGCGCAGATCTCCTCGTCAGAAGCGCTGAAGTCCACGCTCGGACAGTCACAGACGTTGGTATCCAAGGCGCTGATATTTTCAGCCTTCAGGCAATTTCCCAACTCACCACACCCGAAGCCCTCGAAGTCGCCGCAATTGACGGCTCGAGCAGACCCGCAATTGTCGATCTCGACGAAGGTACCGCACTCCACGCCGTGGCGCTGACAGAACTCGACGTCCGACTCGGGCTCGCAGATCCCGCCCGTATCCTCCGTGCCCGTATCTTCACCACCGGCGTCGCCCGAGGGGCCGGCGTCATCCTCGACTCCGGCGTCCAATCCGCGCTCCGTCCATACCCCGCCGACGCAGACCAGGACTCCCGAGGTCGCTCCCTCCTCGGCACAGAAATCGCCCGGTGAGGGGGTATCGACGTCGTCGCTGCCGAGATTGCAGGCCGTAAGCGTCATGACCAATGCCATTAGTGCAAATAAGGTAGCATAGGGCCTACTTCGGTAACTCCACTTCGATGCCGACGCCATCCGGGGGCTGCCGCTCATAAATTCCTCTCTCGTCAATATAGCCCGCGCAGCAGCGAAGATATTGCCGCGTCGTGGATAGATTGATGATGTCTTATCGCAGCAGGGGTGTCAAAATCCACAGACTTCACGATGTTGGCTCACCACCACCAACCACAGCGCCAGCCCGAACAACACCAATCCCACCGCCTGGTGTGTGACGGCGACGGCAAGGGGCACCGCCATCAGCAGCGTCGCCACGCCCAGCACAAGTTGGACGATGGTGACGACGGCGACAATTCCCGCGAGTCTCCGGATCGGTGCTCCGACGTCGATGCGACGGCCGTAGACCCAGATGGCGATGACCAACAGAACCAAGAAGACCCCGAGCAGCCGATGCACGAACTGCACGGTATGGGGATTGCTCGTAAGGTCGAGCGCGAAGGGACTGATCGTGCCCACGTCGGGATAGATCCAGTGCTCCCCCATCTTCGGGAAGGTGTTGTGCAGATATCCCGCTTGAAGGCCGGCGACGAATCCTCCCCAGATGCTCTGAACGAAGACGAGCACTGCAAACGCCACCGACACCCGACGAAAGGACTTCGGTGCCTGTTGGCGAGGAACGTCCAGGAGCCGAAGTGCCCACCACAGCATGAAGCCGAATAAGACGAACGCAAGGCCCAGATGAGCGGCCAGATGGTGGTGACTCACATAGGGGCGATCGGCCAACCCCGTCTGGACCATCGCCCATCCCAGCACGGCCTGGGCGGCCACCAGGACCAGAAGCACCAGCGCTCGTACCAGATCCATGCCCCGCAGCCTTCGCCGAAGGGCGAAATAGGCCATGGGGATCACCAGCACCAGACCGAAAATACGGGCCACCATGCGGTGGATATACTCCCACCAGAAGATGCCCTTGAACTCCTCGAGGCTCATCCCCAGGTTGCGCTTTCGATACTCCGGCGAGTCGCGATACAACTCGAAATATCGCTGCCATGCCTCCTCACTGAGTGGTGGAATGACACCGCGAATGGGCTCCCACTGCGTAATCGACAATCCGGACTGAGTCAGCCGCGTGATTCCCCCCACCACCAGGATCACCAGGACCATGGCGCAACAGGTGAGCAGCCAATAGGCGATTTGTTTTCGAGGGTTCGCAGCGTTCATGGGGCGCGAAGTGTAGCGCGCCGGATTAGGTCGTCGGTATGACGTGGATCAGGCCGGCCGCAGCGCTATCGGTCGCCTATGCTTTTCAAGAACAACTACTAACGACAAAGGAGAAAGGGAAAAAAGGAATCGGAAATCGGAAGTCGGAAATCGGAAGGGTCCAATCGCCGCTATGAGTCGTGCTCGAAGGCACTCTGCATTTCGTCGTTGGTCGTGATTGCAAAAGGTCGCTTCAACCCATGGACGTCGCACACTTCTTTCCGACTTCCGATTTCCGATTTCCGACTAAATTTCCTTCTTCTACTTTTGCAGTTGTAGTTGTTCCCATCCCCACTAAGAGAGGCGCGGTACGCGAAGCGCTGAGTCACTGAGCGCGAAGGCGCGGTACGCGGAGCGCTGAGTCACTGAGCGCGAAAAGTGAGCGCTGGATCGCGGAGGCGCGATAGAGCCCACGGAGCCTCTGCTGATTACGCTGAACAACAGCTCGACGTTGGTTGCTGGGCGATGTGTTGTGCTGCTCTCGGCCGTTCGGGGTGTGCGGCGGGGACTGCCGATGGCCGGGAGGCCATCGTCTCCGAAAAATACGGTTCGTCCCGGAGACGAAAGGATTCTCCCTATCGGCAGTAGGCAGTTTGGGAAAAAAGCGCTATCCCACACGTAGCCACTCCCCGTGGAGACCAGCACATACCGTCGGTGCTGTTTGCCGCGCTTTAGCGACGCTTCGTGAGCTCTGCCGCGCCTCCGTGTATCAGCGCTCTTTTTTCGCGAGGCAGTGCTCCGCGTACAGCGCTTCGCGCCTCCACGTCTTCCGCGCCCCTCACTCCGCCTGCACCAACTCCTGCAGCCGTTCGGGCTCCACGATGGTAAACCCCTTCGGGTCGGTGCGCACCGGTCCCTCTTTGTTCCAGCGGCTCATATAGCGAATGGCCGTCTCCGTGCGCACGTTGAGTAATTGGGCGATATCCTTTCGGCTAAGCGGCAGCGGGATGTGGACTCCCATCTTTCCGCTCTCCAGGCGGGTTCGCTGGCCGACGGAGACGGCGAATTTGCTAAAGAGCATCGCCAGGCGTTTCTCCGTATCGCCCGTGGTCAACTCCTGGAGGCGGGAGAGCATCTTCTGGTTGCAGTTGACCATCTGGCCGAAGAAGCCCCGCAATACATCGGGGTTGTCCAATACGTTGGCGATGAAATGGGAGCGGTGGATCTCCAATGTCATCGTATCTCCCAGAGCGTAGACGGACACGGGATATTTCTCGCCCAGGTAGGCAGCCATATTATTCAGCGGCTGCTCGTCGGCGAAGACGTCGACGATGAACTCGCTTCCATCCGAGCGCCACTTCGTGACTTTTACGCAACCGCTGACGATGAAGATGAAAGTGCGCGCAGGGGCGTCCTCTCTCCACAGGCATTGATCCCGTTCGTAGCGCCTGGCGATGAAATAGGAGGCCATCTGCTCAAGGGTGGAGTGAGGAACGTTGCGAAAGGACTCCATTTCCTGAAGGGCGCGAATCTTCGAGAGTTCCTCGTCGGATTGCATTGTGATGTCGATGGCCATGGTCCTTTCCTCCTGAAGTCGTCTCATCCCCCCACGGAAGACATGGTGGACTTTGTGATCTGACCGCCGCTCCAGTGATGTCCGGCGGGCTTGTCAGCCAGAGCGCGCAGAAACCCCTCTCTCACCACCTCTCGGTCTCCCTCGCGAAGGGCCGGCCGCAAGTCGACCTCCTCGTCGAATGCCAGGCAGGGGCGAAGTCGCCCGATAGAGGTCAAGCGCATTCGTGAGCACAGATTGCAATAGGGTTCGGAGACGGGAGTGATGAACCCGATACGCCCCGGTGCGCCGGGTACGCTCCAATAGCGGGCCGGTCCGTTGCCCACCTCCACGTCCGCAGTGACCAGCCCCTTTTCGGCGACCAGCCGGTCGCGAAAGCGAGCCACGTCGACGTAGCGGCCTTGCCGATTCATGCGAACGCCCTCGCCAATGGGCATCAACTCCATGAAGCGAACGTCCACCTCACAGCGCGCCGTCAGATCCAGCCAGCCCTGGATCTCGTCGTCATTGAACCCATCCAAGAGCAAGACGTTGATCCGAAGGGGCGAGAACCCGGCGGCCGTGGCGGCCTCAACGCCCTTCCATGCGGTCTCCAGGAGCCCGTAACGGGTGATCTCGTGAAAGCGACGTGGATCGAGGGAGTCCAGGCTGATATTGACCCGGTTCAACCCAGCGTCGGCCAGCGCCTCGGCGTGTCGGCTCAGCAACAGGGCGTTGGTGGTCATGGCCACGTCGGCGACCTTCGAATTGTCGGCCAGCATCTCCACCAACTGCACAAGGCCCCGGCGAAGCAGGGGCTCCCCGCCGGTGATGCGCACCCTGTCGATGCCCATCTCGGCGGCGACGTCGACGGCGAGGGCGATCTCGTCGAAGGTCAAGAGTTCGTCGCGTGGCATACAGTCCACACCCTCGGCGGGCATGCAGTAGCGACAGCGAAGATTGCAGCGATCCGTCACGGAGATCCGAAGGGATCGATGGACGCGCCCGAAGGCATCGACGGCTGGCTTCATAGGTCCTCCCCCACGGGCAGGCGCACCAGGAGCACCGGCACCGACAGATGCTTGACGGCGTAGGTGCTCACGCTCCCCAACAATACCTTCGCCAGCGCGCTCTGCCCTCGAGCTCCGACGACGACGACGTCCGGCTCCTTCTCTTCGGCATATTTTTCGAGCACCCCGCGCGGTTCTCCCTCGGCGAGGATCAACTCCACGGACAGCCCGGAGCGCCGCACTTCTTCGGCGGCCTCTCTCAACTCGCCACGGAACTCATCGAACAACTCGGCGTGAGCGACCTCTGCTCCCGGAGAACTCGTCATCGGGGGAGTCACCACGCCGAGGAGGACGATCTCCGGCGCCCCGGCGCCGAAGAGCTCTACCGCCCTCTTCAGGGCGTGGCGTGCCGAAGGAGATCCG
>SLPW01000048.1 GCA_007131755.1 Myxococcales bacterium
CCGATTCCGAGGTCGAGCCCGATTCCGAGGTCGAGCCCGATTCCGAGGTCGAGCCCGATTCCGAGGTCGAGCCCGATTCCGAGGTCGAGCCCGATTCCGAGGTCGAGCCCGATTCCGATATCGATTCCGAGGTCGAGCCCGATTTCGGCCTAAGAATTTGGGGGCATGCATCAATCCTACTGGTTATTCCAAAAACTTATGCGCAATTCAGATCCGCCTACGCGGGGATGTGAGCCCAGGCCGGGGCACCCGGCCGAATGGGCTCGGAGGGGTCCTCCGTACACCCCGAACCTCCGTCGAAGGCGCTTCACTTCTCCCCATTCGCAGTGACCAGCGCCTTGCGGCGCTGCGATAGCAGTTAGCTATCGGCTCCACGTGAGGTTTCCAGGTGGGGTTGGGGGTTGACCGGTCTGCTCTCGACCCTGTCTCATGTCTGATCAAGTTGCGACACAAAGTCCTCTATGGCCTCCGTCGTCGCAACGAGATCTTGCTCGAAATTCTCGACGAGTCCCACCATCGCCTTCCACTCGAGGTCGACGACGTATCCCCTGCGAGCGAAGTGTCGGAATTTCAGATACTTCAGTAACAGGGCGCGCAATTCGTCGTCGATCACGGCCGGACGATGCTCTGTCGACTCCGTCATCTGTTTGAGAAGTGATTGGTGCCATCTGTCGCCTCCAGGAACGCCTCCGTCGTAGACTTTCGCGATGCGCTCGAAGATATGTTCGACGCCCATATAGAAATTGTGGAGGCGGTTGGCGACATTTTCGGTATGTCTCCAGTCGAATGGGCCCGCAGCGGGGTCGCGACCATCCATCAGTTCAAGAAACCGCTCGTGTTCCGTGTTCAATTTTTCGAGATGGGTTCTGATC
Organism: Myxococcales bacterium; assembly: GCA_007131755.1. Lineage (GTDB taxonomy): Bacteria > Myxococcota_A > Bradymonadia > Bradymonadales > Bradymonadaceae > SLJM01. The sequence goes on from SLPW01000048.1 coordinate 873, forward strand.
GTGTCGTTGAGCGGTTGTTGATTCATCTCCATCACTGAGGCTCCGGTAATAATACGGCACGCCCCCTGGTGACCAGTTCTTCGGGGGCAATTTGGAGATCTTCGGCGCGGACGACGTCGAATGAAAAATCTTCGTAGTCCGGAGAGGATTCGACGACCTCGATTTCCAGTTCGGATTCGGCGTCGAAGATTCTGGATGCTTTCAGCCCTCGCACCAGAATGTCGAGGTCGGAGCTTGCTTGAAAATTGGCACTTCCTCCTTCGCCCAGAGAACCAAAACAGTAGGCTTCATCAATTCCGTAGTGCCTGTAGAGATGATCGGCTAACTCTTCGACAAGTCGTCGTGCAACACGGATTCGATTTCGGATCTCGGGGTCTTCCGGAGTAATTGGCCCCCAGTCCGCACGTGTTTTGTTATCAAACGGAGTCAGCTCTACAGCGGCCTGGTATCCGAGGGCCTCCAGGACCCGATCGAGCCGTTCCAGCGTCATCTGGTTTCGACCACGCTCGATGTCGCTGATCGTCTGGGGATGGACACCGAGTCTATCGGCGAGCTCTCTCTGGGACCACCGGTTTTCCTGTCGTAGATCCCGGATCTTGTTACCCCATTTCTCAGAATCGAGTTGTTCTCTAAGGTGGGCGGACATAGGCGTCGAATGGTGTTATGGGCCATTACAACACAAGCGGATAGGCTTAGTGTAAGCGCATAGACGTATCTCGGCAATAACGGTCAGTGTGAGATAACCCGGATTATTCATGAGCGTCGTCACGAGACGGGGTACCCGCGTGCGGGGCCGGGCCGCATGGACAATGGATGATGAGCGCCAGATCGATACTGGGCTCTACACTCAACTCCTTTGCCCGGGCGACCACCCAGGAACTGGGCGGCCGATGCCCGGACGGTCGCACCAGCGACGCCGTCCCGTTGCCCTCGGTAGCGCAGTGGATTCGAGAGCGTGATCCCCTGCGCGTGGGACGGATTGTCATGACGATTACCAAGGCACAACGCTTTATTTCTCTGTGCGTTCGTCTCGCTCTTCAATCGACCTCGACAATTCACAACTGGGGCTGTGGCCATCGTCCTTCATTGCCGTTAAAATGAGTCGCAGTGGAAATGCCCTTTTGATCGCTCGTCGAGCCGAACACAGATTCATCCCACCGCAGTTCGAGGGGGATAAAACAACGTTCATCGCTGCGCTCGATTATCAGATCTCGGTCGGACAACTCTTCAGCGCGCTTTCTGTACAAGTCCCCCAATCAATGCATCAACTCTGGAGATTGAACGTCGTCTCCGTCAGTTGCATCGAGTTTGATCGTCAGCTCGGCGATGCGATCACTGATATCTACGTCTACGTGGTCATCCGAACTCGGCGTGCTGGCGCATCCTGCGGCAATAACGCCGCTGTATGTGGCGAGCACGACAACCGCGAGTAGAGACTTACCAATTCCGAATCGTCCGCCCTTCATCATAAAAACTCCATTCCTGCGTCCTCGTGAGCTCACCGGGGCGCCCCGAGACGCATGGGTCGCAATCGAGCACCGCAGGCACTCCCGTCACACATGGTACACATGGGCACATCGGTGCCACAATGGACACGCAAGGTCTGCGCAAGCCCCTGCCATCGAAGGCGTTTCACTTCTCCCCATTCGCAGGAATCAGCGCCTGGCGGCGCTTCGATAGCAGGGATGCGACCGGCTCCAGGAAGTGCGCAAGGAAGCCGTGCTTTCCTCGCAGATCGAGGGGGCACAGTGCCGCTTTTGTCTCTGAGCCTCTACTTCAAGGAAAACCGCGACACCTACTACGGGTTATTGCAGGAGGTGCGCGAGACGGGAGCATGGAAGACCTGGGTGGAGTTCTTCCTCCAGGGAGTGGTCGAGACCTCGCGTCAGGCCGTGGACACGGCCCGAGAGATCCTTCGTCTCTTCGAGCGAGATCGAAATCGCCTCGATATGTATGCCCCCTACGTGGCGTTGATGACCTCGGGCACGGAGTGAGCAGCGAAGAGCCAGTCAATCCGCAATCAACGAAACCTTCAGCGTCGTCAGTCCCGGGCCAAGGTCGGTCATTTTAAGCCGATCTGCGACTTCGACTGGAGCTGGCCCGACGAACTAGACCGGCAGGCCGTCGAACGGGCGCTCACGGGTCGGGTTGTCGACGAGGGGGCCAATATCATCCTCGCCGGTGCGCACTGGCTGGGAAAGACGATGATCTTTAAAAATATCGCCCACCAGGCCGTGCTCGACGGACATGCCGTGCTGTTTACTACCGCCCAGAAAATGATCGCCAAACTGGGGGCCATCGATTCGCCGACCAAGCTGGAGCGAACGCTCAAGCATTACAGCCGAATCAAACTGCTATGCGTCGACGAGGTGGGTTATCTGTCCTACGACGTACGGGCGGCCGACCTGTTCTTCGAGGTCGTCAACCGCCGTTATCAGGCCAATAGATCACCCGCCATGACTACCAATCTGGCGTTTAAGGACTGGAATACGATCTTTCCCAACGCCACCTGCACCGTCGCCCTGGTGGACCGATTGTTGTTACCGGGCCAACATCATCAAAATCACCGGTAAATCCTGGCGTTGAAAAGAGGCGGTAGAGCGCCAGGAGCGACTCCACGAGGAGGAAGAGCTATGACAAAAATCCCCGTGCCGCCCAAATTGACTGGACCACAGGCGGCCATGCTCATCGAACTCATCGACTGGCTCGTCGATACCCTCATTGAGTGGAAGCAGCGCCTGCGGCGGACCTACCATCCCTTCGACACCGAGCCGGAGTCGACGACCTGGCAAGACGATATCCCGTTCTAACAACCGACGTGGGCTGACCGGACCGGGGGGACCGGTAGCCTGTAGGCCTGATCACCCGGCCTGTTCATTTCTACGCGCTTTTCGGTGATCGTTAACACCAGGGGGGATCGCACTACTTCTGCAGTCCCTTACGGATTGGGCACGCGCCAGAGCCTGTCGGAGGACAACTCCAGGTAACTCCAATCCTCGTCTTGGACCAGAGGATCGACACCGATGAGTTGAAGGCGCACATCATCGTCGCCGACCTCGGCGATGACGACGACATGAATCGTTTCACCGGCGTCGAGGGTGCGAAGAGTCCCGGAACGCTCCATGCGCACCTGACCATCGTCGTAACTAGTCTCACCGGGAAATTCCGGCATGCCCAGGGCGGTCGGGCCGAAATCTTCGACGTAGGAGGTCATGACGTCTGCGATTGCCTCGGCTCCATGGGTTCTTAGAACCTCGTCGCTGAGAAGTTCGAGGGCATTGTCGCTGTCCCCCTCTACCAGGGCGTTGCGAAAGTCGGCGTAGGTCTGGACAGCGCGCTCCGCGGGTGATTCGCTAACCTCTCGGGGATTGAGCGCGGGAACGTCACACTCCGACGACAGCAGCCGTACCTGAGAATAGAAGGAGGCTGAATTCACCAATTCCTCACCGCCGACGGTCGTCGTCACGCGCCTGTCCTCGCTGACCTCAGCGAAGATCAGAACGCCCTCGGCGGTGAACAGATAACGGCCCTGTTTGGTGCCGGTCACGGCGGCACTCATATCTCGAGCCAGCTCCTCTGACGACCCGTCTGGCAAATCGGCCGTCTCGTCATATTCGTACTCCCATCGTGGCATCCGCAACTCCACGACGGGAACACCGTCTATCTGCCACCACTGATGTAATTCGACGGTGGGAGAAAAGATCTGCGCACTTGGCTCGGGCGGCGTACTCCCCTCGGGAAGCTCGACCTGACCGCGCCGCTGCTCGACGGCCAACGCAGATTGTTGAGAAAAGATCTCCAGATTCCATTCTGCCCTGGCTCCCTCTTCAACCTCGCCGGGAAGAGCCGGAAAGAATATCGTCACTCCCGTGAAACTTCCGTAGCCACTCCACAAAATGGTGGGACCGTCGATCTCCTCCCACTGCGCACCATCGGTGGTGAGCCACACATCGGCCAGTGTCCCCGCTGGCTGCGTAGAGCCGGGATTGACGACGGCGCCGGAAACGAAGGTTTGGGTGATCTCATCATTTTGGATCACCATCTCATGATCCTCTCCGGGACCGGTCTGAAAGCCTCCGCGGATCACCATTGACTGTCCACCGCCGGGAGCGGGTGTTCCGTCAACCTCGGCGCTCTGTTCTATTTCGACATCCAGGCCATAATCCGTGGTGCAGTCCGGCCCGACATACCGAAGCGAATCGGCGGCCTCACTGGACTCGACCGTCGATTGCTCGAAGAGCTCAGCGACATCCAGGTGACGATTCAGGGGCTGACGGCTCGATTGTTGGACATCGTCGGAGGAACTGGAAGCTGGTTCGCTGTCCGGCGACTGAGCCTCCCCGCAGCCGCCCTCGGAGCAACCGATCCATAGTAACGCCACCAAAAGGAGCACAAGAGAAGATCGTATCGACACAAAAGTAGCCATTACTTCACTGCCAGCTAGCGGATTGATGAGCCAGGCCTTTGGTGCGCTTTCTGTCCGCCGACCTCTGATTTCTAATTTTTTGTATAACGCGTCCGGGAGGATTCGAACCCCCGACCCGCGGCTTAGAAGGCCGCTGCTCTATCCAACTGAGCTACGGACGCTCTGACGGAGATCGGTTGTCAGGGGATTGGAAGTCAGAAAAGGCTTCTGCCCCTTCCGACTTCCGACCGCTGATTCCCCGCCCTCCGTGATCGGAGCGGCCGGATTCGAACCGGCGACCCCCTGCTCCCAAAGCAGGTGCGCTACCATGCTGCGCCACGCTCCGTTGCCCCGTCACCGGTGGTGACGAGGGGCGAAAAGATATAGACCATTGCCGCCTGTCGCGCAACAGTTCGGGCCTTGCGGGAATTTCGCGTCGGAGACGATATCTTGTCCGACGCCGGCTGGTGTCTATTTTCGGTGCGGTTGTAGCGACAAGAACTGGAGCGAAGGCTTCGGATATCCCCCCAAGGCGCATAGGAGTTCCCATGAACCGCGACGCTCACCCATCGTCGACCTCCACGGAGGACGTGCAGATGATCTGGATCTTTAGCTCCGGCAATTTTGCGGAGGTGGAGATCATCACCGATATCTACGACGAAGAGGACATCGCCTATATCGTTCGCAAGATGGAGCCGCCGGGCTTCTTCGCCGGCGTCGGCGATCAGGGAGAGTTGCGGGTGGCCGTCGAGGAGGGACGTGCCGGTGATGCCCGCAAATTCATCCAGCAGGCCATGGTCGACGAGGCCATTCCGGGAGACGGAAATTTCATCGACGCCGACGACAAGTCCAACCAGGTCAACGTCGAGTCGAGTTGAAGGGACGCCATTTCGGAATCCCAGAGCGAACCCCGCCGGCGAAGACCGGCGGGGTTTTTCGTGGGGAGGAGCGATTGGGCTTCGATGAATCTCTTGTGCTATAGGGCAGTCTAAACGACGGCTGTTGATGACCCCCTCTTCGAGGAGCACGACCATGGTCACAGGCACGACACGGATTCTGGCGCTGATGACGCTCTTTGCCCTCTTCATCCAGGCGTGCACGGCCTCGGAGATCGCCGATGACGACGAGCGGGCAGAGGCTGTCGAGCCCACAGCAGAGGCGGCGGACACCGAGGAGTCCACTGCGGCTGTACAGAGCTTGGATGATCGCGAATTTGACGTCGAAGCGCTGAGCGAAGCCGGCGAGGACAGGGGCGACGACGGAGCAACGGAGCTGTTGGGATCGCTGGGACTGATGCCGCAATCCCGTCTTTGCGACGGCGGGCCCTGTGCTCGATGCGAGGTGGGCTCCGAAAGCCTTTTTGCCAGCGAGGACGCCGACGTGGTCGTCCACTCCTGTTGTGACGTCGAGGGATGTGTAAACCAATGGTTCTTCGACGACGGTGACTCGGCAGTAGTCACTATCGGCGAATTACCGGAACCCGCATATTTTTCTCCCGATGGTCGATATGTGGTGGTCCAGGACCGGAGTATTTCAGGCGCCGAAGCTCAAGATTCTGGCGATTCCGCCGTGATGGTCGCAGAGCTCGAGGCGCTGCGAGATCGCGCACATCCAGTGGATGAGACGCCAACCATGCTGGTGAGCGCCGATCTGAAGGAATTGGCGACGTGGACCCTGGGGGCCGAGGAGATTCATCGGCTGGAGGCGTTGTCGGCGCGCGCCATTCAGGAGGGTGAAGAGCATTGTGACCAGGGCGTTCACCTGCCGACGCTCATCGAATTGTCGCAGGACGCCGTCCCCATCACGGATCTACTGAGGCTCAAGGCGCTTCGCTGGACCAGGGATGGCGAATTGTTGCTGGAGACCACCGGCGAAGAACCGGGCTTTACCTCCGTCGAAGTGGCCGTGGACACGGAATGCATGCAGCGCTTCAGCACCACCGAAGACTGGCCGGAGGTCGCGCTGTTGACGGGCGCCGACTCCGAGTTCGCACCAGAGGACTTCGTCGCCCATGCATTTCCCGGCGGCGAAAGAGGTCCCGGGGTTCTGATACGGGGCCTGGTCTACCAGCACTCCCATGGCCCCGGTGGTTCAAAAGCCAGCGACTTCGAGGTCTCCGTGTACGACGGAGGAGACCTCGTGGACGACGACGATATCGTCGTTGCCCGCCGACGCATCGCTCCCGCCGAAATCGACTGGGCCACTCGCCACAGGGTCTCTCCAAGAGAGTTGGCCGACCCCAGGCTCGATCACCCCGTGACTCGAGATGGCGACGTCAACCTGATCCCCGTCAGCATCGTGGTCTTTGCAGAGGCCGAAGAGTTGCAGATCTACCTGGAGCCCTAACCCTACCCATGGAGATAGACAATCCCACGGGCGCCGTCGACGGTGATGCGATCGCCGGTTTTGATGATATCCGTGGCCCCCTTGGCGTTGACCACGGTGGGGATATCGTATTCACGGGCGACGATGCAGGAGTGACTCAGCGGTCCGCCCAGGCTCATGACAACCCCGGAGGCGGTCAAGAATAGGGGCGTCCAACCCACATCGGTATAGGGGGCGACCAGGATTTCTCCGGGCTGGATGGTGGCGTCCTGGGTGTGGGGATCGACGATGACCCGGGCCGTTCCCGTTACTCGTCCCGGGCTGCCGGGAAGACCGGGGATTTCGATGCGTCCGTCGGCGTCCTCCGCCTCGGCTTCGGCGATGCGGCGCGGCGCCTCTTCGGCGGCGATCATCTCCTTTCCCCGCAGCAAAAAGGTATCCGGCGGGTCGGGCTGGCTCTGAAAGTGGTCGTATAAGGCCCGACGAACGAGGACGGAAAAGGAAAAGGTCTCGGCCACCCGCTCGTCTTCGAGCCACTCCTCGATCTCGTCGCGGGTCAGAAAGAAGACGTCGTCTCGGCGCCGCAACGTCCCTGCGTCGACGAGGCGTCGGCCGCATTCCAGAAAGAAATGGCGATAGATATCGAGGGAGTCGACGACGCGGTCGCGCATATACTCGCGGCGTCGGGCGTTGGAGCGCGTAAAGGCGATGATCGCCTTCATGATCGTCTCCAGGCCGCCGGGGACCATCTCGTCCAGAAATCGGCGTGCCGCCCGCTTCTTTCGCTTTCTCTGACGAGTGACTTCGGTGGAGCTGGGAAGGTGGGATGCCTCCACGAAGGAGTGCACCACCTCGAATAAAAATGAGGTGTCCTCACGCCAGCGCGGCGTAGCCAACTCGGCCTCTCTGGGGGCCCGGTGGCCGTGCTGGGCTCGAAACTCATCGAGGGCGGCCAGAAAGGCGGCCACGTCTTCATATTGGGCGGCCTCTTTGAGAGCGGCCAGAGTCTTCTCCGGCGGGTTCTCGGTGATGATGCGTCGCAGCCGAAGCGAGCGCCGTGCCATGCGGCCCAACTCCAGAAGGGCCAGTCCCGGCTCGGCGCTCTTGACCTCCAGGCCGCTGAATAACTCCTGCTGATAGCGCGGCGAGTCGTCGCCGCCGAGAAGACGCAGCAGCTCGGCGGCGACGACGTAGCTCATCAAGAAGTTGGAGCTCGTCGACAGCATCACCAGCCCCGTGCGGTCGAAGAGCAGGTCCAGATGCTCCAACTCGCCGGCCAGGTTTGGGCGTGGCTGACCAATGAGGTCGTGGTCGAAGAACTCCTCGACCTTTCTGGTAAAATACTTGCCCCACAGCGGCGCTATGACGGGCATGGAGAGCTGGGCACCCAGTACACGGGAGACCGTCAGGGGGAGGCGCTTGAAGAATTGGCGCCGGGAGCGCCGTTCGTAGATATCGCGCACCAGATCCACCCCACCACCGCCGGCCATGGAGTACAACCTCTCGGGTTTGAACAAAGGCTGGCCGCTGGCGATGCTCATAAATTGGGTCAGGTTCAAATAGATCCGACCCCGAAAGGAGCCCACCAGTCGGCTGTCGTCGGGCACCGAAAGGCCCAGGGTTTTGAAGGCCTGTTCGAAGCCCCGGCAGCTGAAGTCGCGGATGATGCTCCACGTCATGGGAGTGGCCACGCCGGGCAGGGCCTCGCCGACGTTGGCGTTGGTCCACACCGTTTCCGGGGAGCGACCACCACCCTCGGCGGTGATCGGCCGAGCCTGCAACAGGAAGAGACGTGGGTGGTGGGGCTGATCGTCTGTAAAGGCGAAAGCCCATTCGATATCTCGGGCCCCTCCCAGGGCGTCCTCCACGCCACGGGCACAGTTGGCCAACTGCTGCAGGCGCTCCTCTCCGAGCAGCCCTCCCGGCTCTTCACCGACGTGGCGGCGCACATAACCGGAGCGTTTGTCGATATAGTGGGTGTCTCCGCGCTTTCCGGCCACCACCGCCTCGCCAAGGCCGCGGGCCGAGGTGACCACGGCCTCCGTGTCGTCTCCCGTCAAGGGGTTGACCGTAAACAGTACACCGGCCACCACGGGATCGAGCATCTCCTGGATGAGCACCGCCGTCGGAAGGGGACGAACCGTCACGTTTCCCTCGGCCAGATACAA
>SLPW01000247.1 GCA_007131755.1 Myxococcales bacterium
CCTTCTTGCAGGGAGATGGTGGGGGGCTACAGATCATGGGGCTTGTCGACGACGAGTTGATGATCCGCTATGAGGGGGCCTGCGGCACCTGCCCGGCGTCGATTACGGGGACGTTGATGGCGATTGAGAATCTGCTCCAGGTGGAGGTCGACGAATCGCTGACGGTCACCAGTATCGACAGCGGACCGATGATGTTTTGAACGGAAGTTTTCGGAGCGCGGCAAGGCGGCCGCAGGGCTAGCTAACAGCCCGTTTTTCCTGCTCCTTTCGGAGGGATGATGGTCGAAACTATCGTGGAACTCTTCGAGGAGCAGGTACATCGCTCCAGCGTTCGGCATGCCCTTCGGCGCCATCACGACGGATATTGGGAGGAGTTTACCTGGCAGGAGTGGTGGGATGCCTCGGAAAGGGTGGCTGCGGGATTGATCTCGGCCGGTGTCGAGCCCGGAGAGAAGATCTGCCTCATCGCCTCCACTCGCCTGGAGTGGGTGGTGGTGGATATGGGAATCATCATGGCCGGTGCGGTCTGTGTTCCCTTGCATCCGGCGACGACGGCCGAGGAATTGAGCCATGTCCTGAGCGAAAACGAGATTCGAAAAGTCGTCGTAGAGAATCCGCTTCAGTTGGCCAAGATCGTTGAGGCAGGGGAGGACGAGACGCCGGTGGAGCGAGTGATCTATTTCGATGATGACGTCCTGGTGGCGGCCTCCGGTCGCCGCGGAGGCGACGTGGTCCGTCTGGAGTCCTTGGGGGTACCGAAGACGCTGGAGCTGGAGTCGTTGGACGACACCATGAGCCGGGGAAGGGTGGCCCTCGCGGAGGAGCCTCGTTTTGTCGCTAATCGCCGCCGCGAAATTGATGGACAGAGGGTAGCGACCATCCTCTATACCGCCGGCGTCAGTCACCAGCCACGCGGCGTGGCGCTGACCCACGCCAACCTGGCCGCCCAGGTGGATGCGCTATCGGCGCTGCAGCTATTTTCCAGCGATGACGTGCAACTTCTCTTTTTGCCGCTGGCCCATATCTTCTCACGAATGCTCGTGTTGGCCGCCATCGGCTATGGAATGACGACCGTCTTTGCTCGCGGACGCGACCACCTTGTGGAAGACCTGGCGGAGGTGAAACCGACGCTGATGGCCAGCGTTCCCTGGATGTACGAGAGCCTTCAAAGAGAGATCGTGGACCGCATTCGACGTCGTCGGGTGCGATCGAAATTGCTGCCTGTGGCGCTGGAAGTGGGCAAGGCGGTTCGAAGACGGGTCCAGGGCGACGATCGAGTGGGTATGGTGTTGGGAATGGAACACAAATTGTTCTCGCGCCTGCTCCTGGAGGACGTCCACCAATGGTTGGGGGGAGAGATGCGATTTTTGATCTGCGGTGGCGCCCCGCTGGCGGAGGAGACGTCGGAGTTCTTCTTCGCAGCCGGGGTCTTGCTCCTGGAGGGCTACGGTCTGACCGAGGCCTCGGGAGCGGTGGCCTTCAATATGCCCGACGACTTTCGCATCGGAAGCGTGGGAAAGCCGCTGCCCGGGGTAGATATTACGATCGCCGAAGACGGGGAGATTCTCGTGCGCGGGGATACGGTGATGCACAGCTACGTCGAAGAGGAGGGCGAAGATGTGCGAGGTCTCGACGAGGAGGGGTGGCTGCATACAGGCGATCTGGGGCGATTTGACGGCGACGGATTTCTCTACGTCACGGACCGAAAGGCAGATATGATCATCACCTCCACCGGAGAGCACCTGGCCCCCGGAGCATTGGAGAAAGAATTGTGCGAGCACCTCCTGGTGGCCCACGCCGTGATCGTCGGCGAGGGGCGTCCCTATCTGGGGGCCCTGTTGGCGCTCGATCCGCAAGGGGTTTTGGAGTTCGTCAAACGCCAGGGGCTGGATTTTGAACTTTCGGTCCAGCAGTTGACGGAGCACCGCCAGCTGCGGCGTGAATTGCGCAATCACGTCGATGAACTCAATCGACGTCGTGCGAGCTACGAACATATACGGCGATTTGCCGTCTTGCCCGAGTTTTTATCCCCCCAGAATCGGACCCTGACGCCGTCGGGACAACTTCGCAAGGCAGAAGTCCTGAAGCGATATAGCCAGCAGTTGGAGGAGTTGTTTTCCCTTCCCAGGCAGGTCGATGGAGGTCGGACCGTGTCCGTGGTGGGACGAAAAAGTTGACGGTTCTCGCGGCCAGGGTAGCGTGGTTGGCAAGGCAGCTCCGGCCACCACAGGGTTGGAGCAAGAAAAATAGGTGATCACCAGTCCAAGGAGGACGCCGTGAAAGCAATGCAAGGAAGCATCCGTCGTCGACCCACTTCTCCGCTCAATTTCGCCGGGCTGCGGCGCTTTCCCCGAAAAGATCTGGAGGTAGAAGTCCTGGTTCAGGATCGCGATGGGTGGGAGATCCCACTGGAGAGTGTCGACTTCAGCGCGGCCGGGATGTTCGTGCGATCCAATTTTCTGTTCGACGTGGGTTCGGTGCACAATCTGATCTTTCGATCCCCCGACGGACAGGAGCTTCACTCCCTGCGAGCCCAGGTGGTGCGCGTGGAATGCGAAGGGGCGGAAGTGGGCGCGGGATCGGGCGTTGAATTCGTGCCCGGGATGGCCTACGAGTTCATCGACGGAGCCGAAGAAAAGCAGCAGCGCCTGCAGCGCCTGGTTGCACGGGTATGAGTTTGAGTGACCATGACCTCCTTTTTTAAATATCACGGCCTTGGAAACGACTTTGTCATCATCGAGGGCGATGATGACACGGTCAGCGCCGAAGAGGTGATCGCTATCTGCGATCGCCACCGCGGGATAGGGGCCGACGGAGTGTTAGTGATCCGCAGGCGTGGCGACGTCGACGGATACGGGGTGCAGATGATCATATACAACCGCGACGGGGGCCGATCGGAGATGTGCGGAAACGGGGTGCGCTGTGTGGCGGCCTTTGCCCGACGCCACTGGAAAGCGCCGCCGGAGTTGTTCGTCTTCAGCGATGCCGGAGATCACCGATGTCAGGTCGAGGCGAAAAGCTCCTCGGTGGACATGGTCACCGTTGATATGGGCGTCGTCGACGCCTCACCAGCACAGCAGATGCTGGAGGCCGACGGCCATCGCTTTGAGTACGTCTCGGTGAATACGGGAAACCCCCACGCCGTGATCTTCGAGCTTCCCGAGGCGGAGACGATGAAGAGGGTCGGCCGAGCGGCTAACGACGATCATCCTCTATTTTCGCAAGGAGTAAATGTGGAGTTCGCCACGGAACTCGAAGGTGATCAGGGCTATCGGGTGGTGGTGTACGAGAGGGGCGTGGGGTTTACTCAGGCTTGCGGTACCGGGGCCTGCGCGGTAGCTGAAGCAGCATGGGTGACACAGCGGATGGCTCGGGATCGAAGTGTCGCCGTAGATCTGCCCGGCGGGCGGCTGACCATCCAGGGGGAAGAGGGACGTGTGTTGATGACCGGAATGGCACAGGAAGTATTCTCGGGTCGATGGAGCCGGGACTGACGATGATGGAGCTTCGACGATGACCAGCAGGAGACGAGCGATGGGCGTACAGTGGGGATTCTTGGTGATGGTGGCACTGATGACGACGGGCTGTGCGGAGTCGATGACGATGATCGGCAATGGCACATCCATGATCGTGGCGGTGGCCCTGTTGTGGTCTACCGTCAACTTGAAGCGTGACACCGCCGACGAGGAGCAATGACGATGGAGTGGAGCGACGTTCTCGATCCCGATCTGGAACCGCAGGAGTTGATCTGTAAGCGGATTCCCGAGTTTCATCGCCATCGCCTTGAGCAGTTTCGCTCCTTCGTAACCACACCTTTGATCTTCAGCATCCACTTCGAGGACAGGGATCAACGGTTTACGGTGGAGCTCGGGCCGGACGAGGCGAGGGCGGAGCCCCATGAGATGATCGATTTTCCGCAGGCCACGATCCGCGGAAAGGCCGACCAGTGGCAGCGAAGTCTCAACCTGGCCCGAAAGCTCGCCGAGCCGGCAGACGAACAGATCACACGCCACCAGGGAAAGGTGGTGATCACTCGTGACGTGAAGCTGGGCTTTGAGCGCTTTGACGGAGTGTTGGAGGTCGAGATTTCGGAACTTCCCGACCAGGGGGACCCGATTTGTTTCGAAGTGATCCTCAACGACTACGACGACCCTGCGCGAGCCAGGCGGGCATCCCTGACGGTTCGTTGGCCCCTGTTAGAGGAGGTGGCCAATGGGACATTGGATCCGGTGGAAGCCGCGCGGCAGGTGACCGTGCGCGGAGCGATGGGGCTGGCCTTCGATATCGGAGGATTCTTGATGAAGGCCCTCGATCTGTGACCAGACGTGCCCTTGCGGGGCACCAGGGGGGCTCAAAGCGGAGTAAGCAAGCCGGTGGAGTGTTGCGCCGGTGGCCAAACGGCGTTAATGATGGGACGTCGTCTCCGAACCGTCTCTGCCCATTGATCTCGATCTGCAGTCCCCTTGACGTCCATGATTCTTCAGCCTCGCGATGTCGGTTGGCTCGAGGTCATCTGTGGTCCCATGTTCTCGGGCAAGACCGAAGAACTGATCCGCAGACTGACACGGGCTTATTACGCCCGGCAAAATGTCCAGATCTTCAAGCCCAAGATTGATGATCGCTACGACGAAACCTGCGTCGTCAGTCACAGCGATCGCTCCCTGCCCGGGGTGGCGGTTGCGGATCTGAACCAATTAAAGAACTCCCTGGAGTCCCAGGTGGAAGTCATCGGGATAGACGAGGTTCAGTTTTTCGACGGTCCCATCGTCGAGTTCTGCCAACAAATGGCCGATGAGGGACGGCGGGTGGTGGTGGCCGGCCTGGATCAGGATTATCTCGGCAGGCCCTTCGGTCCCATGCCGCGACTGTTGTGCGTTGCCGAATATATCACGAAGTTGATGGCCATCTGCGTGCAGTGTGGAAACCCGGCGCACCGAAGTTATCGGCTGGCCGAAGACCCGCAGCAGGTATTGGTGGGTACAGACGAGCAATACGAAGCGCGGTGCCGCCGCTGCTTTAATTCGGGATATGCCTCGTCGGAATCGCCTCCGGCAAATGAGACCAACCACTGAGGACTAGGGATGATAAAACGAGCACAGAAGCTGGACGTGCTGTTGTCAAAAGAGCAGTTGGATCAGCGGTGTCAACAGTTGGGCACCCAGATCTCCGAGGACTACCGCGGCGAGGAGCTACACGTCATCGCCGTGTTGAAGGGCTCCTTTATGTTCTTGGCCGATCTGGTACGGCAGATCGACCTGGACGTGTCCATCGATTTTCTGGGACTGTCGAGCTACGGAAGTCGAAGAGAGACGAGCGGAGTGGTGCGCATGACCTCCGATCTGGCACTTCCCATCGAGGGGCGTCATGTGCTGGTGGTGGAAGATATCATCGACTCCGGGCTGACAATGAACTATCTTCTGGAGAACCTGAAGACCCGTCGTCCGGCGTCGATCGCCATATGTACGTTGCTCAATAAAGGCACCAATCGACATATTGACGTGCCCATCGAGTACGTGGGCTTCGACATCGATGACGAGTTCGTGATCGGTTATGGCTTGGACGACGCTGAATTTTCCCGCCACTTGCCCTATATTGGGGTGGTCAGACAGGAAAGTGAGACCTAAACGAGTGTAGTTCTGAGCATGTTACGCGTTCAGTCAAACGGAGACAGTCATGTCACAAAAGTGGAAAACAAAGCGGTGCGTCAAGCTAGTCACGGCGCTGGTTGGAGCCGCGGCACTGACGTTGGTGCTGGCGGGATGCGATGATCACGATTGGGAAAACCCAGAGTACGTCGCCCAACTCCTGGAGGACGGGACGGACAGCCAGCGATTGATGGCGGTGGATCGGCTCAATGACTTCGACGAGGAGCACCGTCCCATGTTGGCGGCGGCGGCGACGAAGGCCTATCTGGAGGTCCCGGAGTTGCGTAGTGATATCATGCGTCGACTCATCGAGTGGAGGTCGGCGGAGGCCGCAGATGCCTATCTGGAAGAGCTCGATGGCAATCACGCCGGCTATGCCCGTGCTGCCGGAGAAGCGCTCGGTCAGGCCGGGGTTACGGACGCCGTTCCCCGAATGGTGGAGATCTTCGACCAGACTCAGGATACGGAGCGTCAGATCGGAATTATGCGCGGCCTGTCTCATATTCCGGAGCCGGAGGCCGTGGGCCAGGTGGCAGCGGTGTTGTCGAATCACGACGTGGATAATTATCCGATCTCGCTTCACCGAGCGGCCTGCGGATTTATGGGTGGCCTGGCGATGCAACAGCCCGACGCATTGACCGATGAAGCCATCGCCGGTGTGGTGTCGGCGCGCTTTCTGGGAGATGAGAGGGGTCGCGACACAGCCGCAGAATGTGGAATGGCCATCCAGCAGTTGGGCCCGAAGGCGATTCCTCATCTGGTGGAGTTGTTCAACCAGGAGAATGAGGCGGTGAGCCGAATCTTGAGAAATTATGACGATCCCGGCTCGGGAGAGCATTTCCCTCAGAATATGGCAAAGCAGCGAGCTGCCCAACACCTGACCCAACTGCGAGCTCCGGAAGCGGTGGAGCTGTTCAGCGAGGGGTTGAGGCATACCGTGGAGACGCCGGACTACGATCAAGAACGACTTCTTCCCTGGGCCAGTCGCGAGAGTGGAGCCATCAACGAAATGATCCGCGGGCTGGGATATATCGGATCGCCGGAGGCAACAGAGGTGTTGCAGGAAGTGGTTGACCCCGAGGTCTTCGACGAAGACGGTCGGTGGCACCAGATCGCCTCTCCAGGACTTCAGATCATGGCTCTGCAGGACTCGGCCAGGGCTCTGAATCGAATCGGAGATCGCGAGGCCCTTGCGGTGTTGATCGAGCTTGCGCAGGGACGAATCAATGAGGAAGCACTCCAGCATCAGCAGGCGATCAAGGCGGTGGCCGAGGAGCGCGACGACGTCAACGCACCTCCCCCGTTTACAGAGCGATTCCGTCCGGAGAGAATCGCCGCAAAATCCTACGCCTATCTTGGCGGAGCAGACGACCGCGAGGCCTATGAGGAGTGGGCCGATGAAGTAGAGAAACTCTTTGCGGAATTTGAACATCCGGAGACCGAAGACGAAGAGCAGCCCGAACCGGGGTTGGACGACGATGGCTTCGTGGAAAAGGTCCGCGGATATGCAGTGGCCTTCGACGTCATGGACGAATGCGAAGGAGAGGAAGACGAAGCCGATCGCGCCAGCTGCTTTGCCGGATTCTTGGATCATGACGACGAGCACGCACGTGCCAAAGCAGCCTTCGAGCTGAGTCGGCTGCCCGTAGAGGCTTCCGGCTCGCTGGTGACCGAGAATCTGGGTACGTCCAATCTAGACACACGCGAGATCCTGGTGAGCGTGGCCGCCTATCGAGTAGCGACGCCGGAAATGGTAGAAGCCGTCGACGAGGTTCTGAATGCGGAGTCCATGCGTTCCAGTTCGGAATTCGAGGCATCTCACCAACACCTGAAGCTTCTTCAGGCCTGGCTTGCTCACAACGTGGAATAAGCGAGTTCGATGAGCCCAGACACCACGACAAAGGTGGCGATCCTTCAGGGAAACGCCACAGTGGCAAAGCTGATGGGAGACTTCCTGGAGGGCTCGAACTCTTTCGAGGTCGAGTTCCTCCAGGGCTCGCCACCGGGCGCTGCCCGGGCTCAATTGGTGGTCATCGATATCGACAGTGAAGGGAGCACGGCACAGCAGTGGATTCGCCACTGCGACGGCCGCCAACTGCCGGTGATCGTGACCGGAGTGGAGCGATCACGAAAGGCCTATGCCGACCGCCCCTGGCTGGGTCGTCCCTTTTCAGTCCATCAGCTTCTGGCCCTATGTCGCGAGGTCTTGTTCCCCGATGAACGGCGAAGTGGCGAAGAGGAGCTGCCGCCGGCGATCGAGGTGGGAGCAAAGGCCCTCGACCAACCCACGGTGGAGATCCCCGGCGCGGATCCGGCGTTGGAGGATGCATCGACGGAGAAAAAGGCTGTCGACGAGTTGCTGGAGGTTCTCGATATCGACGGGACAGGGAGTATGATTCTCGAGATCGAGGATGTTTCCTCAGATCGACCCGTAGGGGGAATGTTGGTACGCGATGCCCGACGTCGATCCATTGCCCCAGCAGAGTTGGAGCAATCCAACCCCTGGTCGGACGTCGAGGATACGGAGGTGGAGTCAAGCGATCGAAAACGGACCACCTCGTCGGTGATGTTAGAGGGCCAGGCAGAAGTGACTCCGTCGTCGCGGGCCGAGGTCACCGCGGTGTCATCGATCTCGGACCTGACCACCAATGATTTTTCGGGAGCCCACCGGGTGGCCAGTCTCGTCGCAGAGCACTGGAATCGCATCGGTCTGACCGCTCGCCCCGCCGATCGAGCAGATCGACTGCAGCGAATCTTCACCGCCATGCTGCGCGATGGCATCGATGGAGTGCTGGAGGTGCTCAAACGCATTCCCCCGGTCACCGGGTTTTCGGGCAACCTGGAGACGATCTCCGTCGTCGACCTGTTGCATACCATCCGCGATCGAAGGCTGCGGGGTCGACTGGAGGTGGGCCTCGACGGCCATAGCTTCGTATTGTACGTCGACCAGACACGGCTCGACGGCATCGAATCGCTGGGAGAGACGACGGATCGACTCTTCGTGAAGTTGTTGCGCAACCAGGGGGCCTTCGACGAGACCACCTATCGGCACTACAAGCGGTTGGCCTCTGAGGTCCATGGCGAGGCGCTGGAGATGAAGCTTCGACAGGATGAGGCGATTGACGACACCGCGTTTTTTCAAGCGAAGAAGGAGAAGGCCCGACACCTTCTGACGAAGATGTGCCGCGGTAAATACGGAACCTTTGCGTTTATCGAGATCTCCCATCAAAGCGGGCATTCCTGGCCGACCTTGCCCTTGAAGCTCAGTGTAGACGCCCTTCTTCTGGAGGTGTTGCGTCGCGAGAGCTCCCAACACGACCTGTCGTCGGAGTCGTTGTTGGAGGCCGATCTGGTCATAGATAGCGAGCGGGCGGCCCGACTGGCGCCGGACGCATTGACGGAGGCCGAACGACAGACGCTGGACTTTTTCGAACGGGGCGCCACGGTGGACAAGGCGCGAAAGTCCCTGCCGCCCACGGAAGAGCCCGTTGCGAGAGTGGTGCGACGTCTGGAGCGTCTGGAGCTATTGCGAAGACTGGGCCAGAAGGAAAGCGACGAGCACCCCAGGCGGACTCCCTCTTCGAGCGGGAGCGCCTCAAACCTGCAAAGAGACGCTGCCAGCAGTAGAGATCCTCATCAAAGACCCACCGCCGTAAGTTCGAGTTGGAATCTGCAGGTCTTGGATGAACTCAACTCCGGTGAGGATATGTGGGACGATGAGACCACGGAGCGCACGCCGGAGGATCTGGTGGAACAAACGAAGGAGGATGTCGGTTTTGCAGCCGGAATCCCCGACGAATTCGATCCGTCGCCTCCTGACGCCGAGGAGGACGAATCTTGACGGTTTTCGTTCCCCGCGAGTACCATCGAATGGATAGACCGTTTCTCGACAAGAGAATGATAGTGCTCGTGGTGGTGTCAATCGCCGCCGCGGTGCTGTTGGCCGCCTGCAGCGATGATGCCGAGGAGAAGGCCCCGGAGGATGTGGCGACGCAGTTTCTGGACCATCTAAGACGTGGTGAGCGCGATGCGGCGCTGGACCAGGTCTGGCCGGAGACGCGCCGAGAGTTGGACGCTGCCGTCGAAGTACTCGATGGATATACCGGCGGTACTCCTCCCATTGCGGCTTCGGATCTGCTCGTTGTGACGCGCCTCGAAAGCTCCTTTCTATTTGCTTCCATCAATATTGGAGGCGATGTGCCACAGGAGCCGACTCACGCAGAAAGCGTCGCGCTGACAATCGAATATCGCGATGGTCGCTCCGCCGATATCGCGGTGCGCTGGTCCGATGAAGAAGAGCGATGGTACGTGGATCTACCCTTTGAGAACCGGCGAAGCCTGAACGTGCTCCAGGCATCCCCCGAAGACGACGAAGGGCAAGCCGAAGAAGAGCTTTCCGACGGTGAAGGGTCGACGCAGCTAAAAGACGACGATGGCGAGTGGATGGATTCGACGGATGAAGAGATGAGTGACGATGAGTGAATCCACGGACACGACAGTGACGAAGGACGAAAAGCAAAAGGGCGAGTCCTCGGAGGAGTCCCGCCCAGCTTCGAGCGGACCTCCGAAGAGCATTCCCTCTGGGCCTCCGGAGGTGGGAAGACAAGGTCCTCCCGGTCCTCCACCGAAGCCGGCGATGCGAAAGAAGGCCCCGGGAGTGCGTGGACATCGCCAGGCACCTCAATCGTCCACCAATCTGGGAACAGGCGATAAGGTGGGAGGGCGCTTTTTCGTGGAGCGCTATCTGGGCAGCTCCGGAGGCGGGGTCAGTTATCTGTGCAATGACCAGAAGACTCAGGATCCGGTGGTCGTCAAAGTGCTCTCCATGCCCTATCCGGGGGATGAACGGTTCAAGGAACTGCGCGCCGATATCGGTGTGGCCACCTCCATAGACCACGAAAACCTCACGTCCGCCATGGGAATCGGACGCACCCAGCAGGGCGATATCTTTATTGCCATGGAGTTTGTCGACGGAGCGACGCTGTCACAGTTGGTGTCCGAGCGCCGCGAGGAGGGCCGCACCCTGAGCCTGCGCGATACCTTTACGGTTCTCGCCCACACCTGCGATGCGCTGGAGGCGGTACATCGGCGCAAGACCTGTCACGGAGTGTTGACGCCCTATAATATCTACGTCACCCCGGCGGGCAAAGTGAAGGTGGGCAACCTGGCCTTCGGGCGGGTGGTCAGCACCTACCTGCACACGAAAGGAGAGGGCCCCTTCGTGGACAGCATCTATGTGGCGCCGGAAGCAGCCCGCGACCCCAAGGCGCTCAACCGCCGCTCCGATCTGTACAGCATGGGGATGATCGCTGCGGAGTTGTTGAGCCCCACCGGCCTGCCGGGAGAACGCAAGGAAGCCCATGACATGGCCGTGGACGCCCTTGCGAAATACCCTCCGGCTTTGTTCAGTCTGGTGTCGGGGTGCCTGTCGGAGGAGCCAAAGCGCCGCCCCTCTTCGGTAAAAGAATTTCGCGACGAATTCGAGGAGATCGCCCGCGATGCGGGGGCGAAGCTCGAAGGACCTCCTCCGTCGGGTGCGCTTCCGATCCAGCCCGCCGTGGAAGTGCAAGAGGGAGAAGACGAGGGCGACGATCTATTCGACATGTTCGACGAGGAGCTGGTCGGCCCCTCCACACAGGGCGCAAACGAGCGCTATCTGGTGCAAAAAGACGGGCTCGATTACGGCCCCTTTACGGACGAGGAGGTCCTCGAACAACTCTATGCCGACGAGATCGACGAATATACGTCGGTGATGGACCGGACCACCCAGGAGAGAAAGGACCTCCAGGATATAGAGGTGTTTCGCGAGAAGGTTCTGGCCTATATTCCGGAGCGAAATGAGCGCCTGCGACGGGAGGCAGAACGACGCGAGGAGTTGAAACGCAAAGCCAAAAAGGGCGGGGTTGCTGGCCTGGTGGTGCTGATCTTCGTCTCTCTGGGAGTGTTGGCCGCCATGGGGTGGTTCTGGTTGCAGCGTCCGACTCCGGAGCCCCTGCCGCTGGATCAGGCCTTTGCATCGATGGACTATCACTTCTCGCCACCGCCGACGGAATTCCAGACCATGGAAGTTGATTCCGATGTGCTTCAAGGAATCTTCAACCCGGAGGCCACGGAAGAAGAGATCCGGCGTCAGATCGCCGAGGCTCAGGCGGCAGCGCGTGCTCAGGCACCCTCGCCGTCACGTCCTGCTTCCGGTTCGGCTCCGCAGGAACGAGAAGAACGGGTGGGAGAGATCGATATGGGGGCTGATGGCGCAACGGATCATCACCTGTCGAATTACGAGATCAACCAGGTGATCATGAGCGACTGGCCGGCGCTGCGCGACTGCGTCATGAAAGAGGCCACTCAAAATCCCGGGTTTCGAGGCGTGACGGTCAAATTCTTCATCCGACCCTCCGGGACCACCGGCGGGGTGGGGCTGGCGGAGTCTCAGTACCAGAGCCGCCCGGTGGGCCAATGTCTCATCGATCGCTTCCGGAATATGCGCTTTCCAGCCCACGGCGCCGTCCACGAAAGGGGCGTGGAGTTTCCGCTCATGGTGCAATAGGACAGGGCCGGCCCGAGACCCCTTGTCCTTGCGCGAAGCCCAGGCGCTTCGCAGGATCCTTCCATGCCACCGCACGGGGTACGCTGGATGACGAACGAATCTGTGGATCGAATCGATCCCTCGAAATTCCCGGGGCTGTCGAAGCACCCAGGAGCCGAGTTGGTTGCCAAAAATGAGGAGGAAACCCGCAAGCTGGGGGCAGCATTGGCCCGGGTGGCAAGGGCCGGCGATTTTATTGCCCTCGTCGGCGATCTGGGGGCAGGAAAGACGACGCTGATGCAGGGCCTGGTGGAAGAGATCGACGAACACGACCAGTGGCAGGCTACGAGCCCCACCTACGCGCTGATTCAAGTCTACGAGACGGCGCCTCCAATCCATCATATGGACCTGTATCGATTGGAGGGCTTCGAAGATCTGGAGTCCATCGGCTATTGGGATTATGCAGACAGCCGCGCCGGGATCATCTGCGTGGAGTGGTTGGACCGGATCCCCTCAGCCTGGCCGGGAAGGGGGTTGGTTGTAGAATTTCTGCGGAGTAAGTCGGGTCGTATTATCCGTTTATGGGGAGACGAGGCCTGGAAGCAACGCGTGGAAGATGTGGCCGGACAACTGGGACACCGAGTTGATCGACAGGAGTGACGATGAGCAATGAAAAGTCGAACCCATCGACTCCGGTGGTGGTGACACAGGCGGCCCTTCGGCGCATCGAACGGGAATTGAAGATCCGGTTTCGGGCCTATTTTCAGCCTGGAGAGCGAGCACGGCTATCCGTGGAAGACGAAAAGGATTACGTGTACGCCCGGCTGTCACTGGCGTTGCCCGGGGGCCGAGATCGCCTCGATCTGGAGGCGGCGATGATCGCCCAGGATCAGGATCGGCGCTTTGTTGAGGCCACGACCTCACGGATGCGCCTGCTGGGGGCCATCGAATTCTTGTCGCAGCAGTTGGAGGCGTATTTTCGAAGTCAGCGACAGTTGCGATTTCACGTCGACTGGAGACTGTATCCCGTCGAGGAGGCGACGGTTCGGTTTCGCGGACGTCACCGCCAACCCGGTCTGGAGCGCGAGGCGTCTAAACTTCTGGGTGAAGACGAGGAGTTGCTGTGAAGGAGACGACAGACCAGCAGTCACCGCCGCCGGGGCTCTCGACGGGGATGGCGGTGGGGTTTTACGGAGTGCTGGTGATCTTGGCCTGGGTCCTCGGAGCATGGTGGCTCGATCTGGACCTCATCCAATGGCACGATCGCTGGGAGACACCGATCTGGCTGGACGTAGGGTTGGGTCTGGGTCTGGGGCTGGCCACGGTCCTCGCCAGCCGGATTCTGGAAAAGACCACTCAGTGGGCCCGCGTTCTGACGGGAGAGTTTCGCAAGATCCTGGGAAATCTTACGCCAACGCAGGTCTTCGTCTTCGCCGTCACCAGTGGAATCGCAGAAGAGGTCTTCTTTCGGGGGTTTTTGCAACAGGCGATTACGGATCGGCTCTTCGCCGGCGATGCCGTTGCCATGGTGATCGGCCTGGTGGTGGCGAGCGTGGTCTTCGGGGTTGTCCATGTGGGACCGGACCGCGAGAAATTTCTCCCCTGGACGATCATGGCCCTGGTGTTGGGTTTTTTCTTCGGTGCGATGTACTTGTATACAGGCAATATCATCGCACCCGTGATCGCCCATTTTACGATCAATTTCTTGAACCTGCTTCACATCGCCGGCGGTGATGAGGACGACACTCCGCCTCCAGCGTCTGACTCGTAGGCCCTTTTATGGAATCGTTGGTCCTATTTGCGAGCATTCAATTGGAGTTTGTTGCCTGGGTGGTGGCGATCTCCTTTTTCGTCAGCGTGGCGGTGACGGCCGTCTTGTCTCCAAATCGGCAGTGGTTCGAGTTGGTGGTGATCTTCTCGCTGGCCTTCGTCCTCAATACGATTTTTGTGGGATTGATCGTGCAGGGAATAGCCGGAATCGAATTGATCGAAATCGAGGCCATTGAGCGCATCGAGCGAGGATCCTTCAGTGGTTGAACGACTCAGGAGATCCGATTGGAATTAGCCACGGTGCAGGCCGATTCGATAGGGCATTGAGGACAGTGTCGGGGGGAATAACGGTGAATACAACGTTTGCTAATCCCCAGGTGACAAAGGGCAAAATCATAGCGGAGGGGATCGTCGGGAGCGAATACGGCGAGCTGTCTCGTCACTTCCAGGGCCGCCTTTGCGTCCGGGGTCTTGCGCTTGAGCATGCCCAGATAGCGGCAAAGTTTCTCAATATGGGTGTCCAGCGGAATTACCAGGGCCGAGGGTGCAAGCTGCTCCCAGATCCCGAGGTCTACGGCGTCCGGTCCCCGCGCCATCCAGCGAAAATAGAGGTGGAGTCGCTTGCAAGCGCTGCCGTCCGATGGATCGGGGAGCAGGTAGCGAAATCCACGGTGCAATTCCGTACGCTGTCGACGCCGTCGCAGTTGACGAACGAATCCACTGGCCAGGCGCAGGTGCCGATGTCGATCGTCGATCGGAGAATCTCCGTCGTTCCCCTCGACGTACAGTGCCTGCAGACTCCCTTCACGGGAGAGCGTGGCCGAAATTGCCGTGGCCAGATCCCTCAGATCGGCACCGCGGGTCATCCGATAAGTAAAGTCCGGCCACAGCGAATCCAGTTCGCCTGGGGTGGCGGCGCGAAGATAGGCCGCCGGCGAATCTCCCAGCGGAGCCAGGGCGCGGGTGATCGCCGATCGGAGCAATTCGACCCGCCCGTAGGCCAGGCAACTCGCGAAGAGTGCCGCCACCTCCCGGTCAGCTGCAGTTTCGTAGGGGTGCACCAAGCCAACAGGATCTACTTCGCGACGCTTGTCTTGTGAACATTGAGCAAGCGCTTCTTCGAGTAAGACTTTAAGGTCATCGTTCATACCGGCACACCCTGAAGTGTTTCTTTAAAATTTTGACGGATCTTCTCGACGCTCTATGATGTGCGTAGATGTAGGACAAGCGCTTACATCACAGGACACCAGCCCATGTGGACCGTGGCGATCATGGATGAAACAGGACTCGCCGCGTCGGCAATCCAAGGAGGAGAGATGGCGAATCGAAAGAAGTTGACGCTCTACATATCGGAAGAGGTGATGGATGAGACGAAGCAAGAGGCGCTAAGACAAGATCGCTCTATGAGCTGGATAATGGAAGTAGCCTGGAAAATCGCCAGGCAGCGACTTCAAGAGATGCCAGGGATCGACGATTATGGAATCGGAACCGAATGCTGACGACCCGGTAGTTTTCTGCCATCGGGTAGTTGAGACCTGTCCTATATGGTATGAAGCCGGACGTAGACGACGTTGAGAAGGCCCGACGAGCAGCAGATGAGCAGCGAAGAAGAAGTGGAGTCAGGTGGGGGACCTGTGGATGAGCAAGAGCGCGTACGTAAGCGCTACGAGCAGGTGCGCCAGCGGGTATTGCTGATTGGCTACGTAGGCATGTTCCTCGTCGGCTTTGCGATCTTCATTCCCATGGTAGTAGGGGCGATTCAAGGGGTTCGCACCGACCAGATATGGGACTCCTTCACGGGAGAAGCGATCAGCGCCGAAGATCATGGCCTGGATTGTCGTCAGGAGGCGGGAGACCTGATGTATCTTGCGGGGGAGTATCAGGAGTTGGACAGCCGGTGGGAACGCCGTTACAGGCTGTGGACGGATCGCTGTCAACAGGAGTACCAGGACCTCTATCATATGTTGGTGGAGACTCGTGATCGACTGAGGGGAGCCGAGGAGCGACCTCAGATGGATGACGAACGGGAGTGGGAAGAGGAGTAGCAAATAGTCAGGGCAGGGGTAGGGCGATGCGATAGGTTCCATTGGAGTCGGTGACGTCAAAGCCGACTGGCAACGGAGGCTCTTCGCCATCGATAAAGACTTCCACGGCGGCGTGCGAGAGCGCTTGGCCATCGGGAGTTCGGATCATGCCGGTGGCGATGAAACCGCGGTTGAGTTGAACGTCCAGACCGAGGTCTGAATCTGCGGCGGAGATCGAAAACTCGAGCCGATGGAGGGGTAAAGCGGTAGAGACGGGAGGTCGCACAAACAGTTCGTAGTCGCCCGGGTCGAGCCAAAACTCGAAGGCTCCATCCTCATCGGTATAGGAGGCAGGTGGGGCCACGCCGTCGACGTCGGCGGCGATGATCTGGACGCGGGCGTTGGCCAGTGGCGCTGAATTGTCGTCGACGACGGTCCCCTGAACACGATGGCGCGCAGGGAGTTCGACGGTGATACTGGTCAGTGAGTCCAGCAGGTTTGTGCTCTCGGAAACCGGCCCCCAGGGAGCGCCAGGGGGAGGCGTGATCTCGATGTCATAGGAGCCGGGGAGTAAGTCGATATTGACCAGGCCGTCCTCTCCAATCGACGGTGTCAGGCGGAGCAATCCCAGTGTGAGAGGACGTTCTATATCCAGGCGATAGTCCCTGTAGTCCGGGCTTCGATCGTCGATCGGTTGTGCGATGACTTCCACGGTGGCAGTGACGAGGTCGAGGAGATCTAGCTCACCGACGGACAGTGAGATATCGCCAGTACCGTTGTCGATTTCGGAGTCGAAGGCGACGGTTGGAACGACGGGATTGTCCGGTCCGGGGGAAACCAGCACGTCAAATACGTCGTCGCCCGGAGGAAGGTGTAGTTCAAATTCTCCCTCCTCATCGGTCGTTGCCACCTGAGACCGATGTCCGGACCCGGGAGATTGCGCGACCACTTCGGCTCCTTCGATCGGTTCGCTGAGCAGATCAAGGAGGTCCAATACTTCATAACTCAACTCGCCCGTGACGGTACGCAATTCGGAGAAGGTGGGAATCGTCAGGTCCAGCGCGTTGGAATCCTGGGCCAACTGGTGGGTGCCAAGGGGAATGCGGGGCCATTGGGCGTCATCGACGATATAGGTCAGCCGGTATTCTCCGGCGGGCAGGTGAATCTCGAACTGACCGGAACGTACGGGACTCTGAAAGCCCGGCAATAAGGAAGAGTCCAGCGGTGAGGCGACGAGAGTTCCGTCCGGTGCAGGTGCACTATCGGTGGTCATCAACTCTCCGCTGACGACTCCAGCTTCTTCGGCGAATGTCTCGGCGTCCAAGACGGGCCGGGTTGCCACGTCGACAACCTGGGTGGGAATCGCCTGGCCCTGACCGGGCCGAAGGATTATGCCGTATTCCAAGTCCCCACCGGGAGGTTCGAGGCTACACAGGCCTTCGACACAAATCTCGTCGTCCGAGCACTGGGAGTCGGCTTCGCATTGCACGTCAAGAGGTTCGGCCTGGAGCGGTAGAACAGGGCTCTCTGTCGCTTCCGGACAACCAAACAACGCGGTGACGGCGACGAGGGCGGCCGTCGCCTTGAGTAGACGACGGTGCCGACAGTGGGATTTGGATTCATCTCGGACCATAACTCGCCTCATTGGCAGAGTTGGGGGCGAAACCGCAATAGCCACCGGTGGGCCACCAGGTGGGCATCATCGGCGATCTCAACACCTACCTCCGTCACGCGTTGAAAGGGGCGGTCCGAGACGAAGAGTCGAATCAACTCGTCGTCTTGGTCTCGGAGCCTCTCCTTGCAGGGGTCGATCTCCACCTCGGCGCGATCATAGAGATAGAAGAGGTCGCGGTAGCGCTCATCCTTGGGCTGCCGGCTCGCCGCCGCCTGCAATAGAATGCCACTGCGCTCCCCGATAAAGGTGTAGTGAAGCTGTTCTTCGGCGTTCGGATCAAGCAGCGTGGAGGCGGCGAGGATGACAGGATCATCGTCCTCGACGCGAATGACGTCCTCTCGTGGTTCGAGAAAGTTGTCATCGATATGAGGTGGAAAATTCATTTCATCCTCCTCCTCGTCTTCTTCGTCATCCACATCCTGCTCCTCCTCCGGCGGTTCCTCTTCGATAGGAGTGCCGAGACACCCGGCAAGGCAGAATATAAGCAGAAAGTGTGCCAGCACCGTTAGAGGGACAGAAAGAGGCGTTTTCATGGCGCTCAGGGGGAAATTGGTGGATGGAAATGGCAATCGGCGATGCTCGAGAGCGACAAAAATGTCAGGTGGCCGACGATATTTTTTCGAGGTAGCGGAAGACCGTTCGCGGATCTACACCCAGATCGCGAGCCGTCTGGGTTCGGTTACCCCCGTTTTGCTCCAACACCTCGAGGATATAAGTGAGGGCAAAATCCTCCTTGGCCTCCGCAAGAGATTGCACCTGGGGAAGATGCTCCTCGTCGAGATCGATATCGGAGGGTTCGAGCTTCGTCCCCGTGGAGAGGACCAGGGCTTTTTTGAGCCGATTTTCCAGTTGGCGAATATTTCCCGGCCAGTGAAACCTTCGCATGGCACGTACAGCCTGGGCGCTGAGCTCTTTGTGGGGCAGGCCGAGTTCTTCGGCGACTTTGTCAATGAGGTAACGGGCGATAAGCACCACGTCGTCCCCGCGCTTTCGAAGCGGCGGTAGGGAGATCTCGACCACATTGAGGCGGTAGTACAGATCTTCGCGAAATTCTCCTTCACTGACCCGCTGTTGGAGGTCGCGATTGGTGGCGGCGAGGATTCGGATATCGACGGACTCCGGGGAGTTGGAACCGACGCGGGTGAAGGTCTTCTGCTGGAGGACACGCAACAACTTGACCTGAAGTTTCATGGGCATTTCGCCCATCTCGTCGAGGAAGATCGTACCGCCGTCGGCGGCGTGGAATTGCCCGTCTTTACGTGCACCAGCACCGGTAAAGGCGCCCTTTTCGTGACCGAAGAGTTCGCTCTCCAGGAGGCTCTCGGGAATGGCACCACAATTGATGGTGACGAAGGGGCCGTCACAGCGATTGCTGCGACGATGGAGCTCACCGGCGACCAATTCCTTGCCCGTACCGGTCTCTCCTGTGATGAGGATGGTGACATCCGTGGGGGCGACGCGGTCGATGGCGTGGAAGACGGGCTGCATGGCATCGCTGGAACCGATTAGCGAGCCGAACCGACGATTGCGCAATTGTTCGCGAAGCGATTGATTGTCGCGACGCAGCTCACCGACGAGAATGGCGTTGGCGATGAGTAGGCTCGTCTTGGCGGCGAAGACCGATAGGAGCTCCAGATCGATATCGTCGAAGATTCCCGTGACGCTGTCGTTCCCAACGTAGAGAACTCCCAGCATTTCACCGCGGTCTACAAGAGGCACGCAGAGTACGCTGGCCAGTTGGAGGTTGATGACGGACTGAGCGTCTCGGAACTGATCATCAGTGCGAGCGTCAGCCACGATAATCGGCTCAGACCGGTCGATGACGTACTGGAGTACGGAGTCCGATAGATGACGTCCGTCTTCGGCCAGTGTCTTTTCATCGATCTGACGAGCGACGCGGATTTCCCAGTGATCTTTGTCATGTGCGTCGGCGAGGACCACAAAGCCCTTGTCGGCGCCGGTCAACTCCAGGGCAGCGTCGAGGATTCCCTCCAAGAGCAGGTCCAGTTCCGTAGCCTGCGTCAGTTTGAGGGACAACTGATGCATGTATTGAAAGCCCTGCAGACGGCGATCCTTTGGCGAGGAACCATCTTCGGTGGCTGCAGCGTCGTCGAGGAGGTGAAATTCGAAAGTCGCGTCGCCAAACTGTAGTTCGTCGCCGTGATTCAGGATTTGCTTTTTTCGAATTTTCTTCGCATTGACCAGTAGATCGACCGTTCGGTTCTCGGGCCGCAGCACGAACTTGGCCCCCTCACAGGTGATGGTGGCGTGATGGTCGGCGATACGCTCCCCCTGGATGCGCAGATCGTTGTCCGGGGCTGAACCCACGGAGGTGATGCGCCGGTCGAGGCTCCATCGATCAGGGGAATTGTCGCCCGGGGGAGAGAGGCGTCGAAGTACAACCATGACGTCACCGGTTGAGAGGACCTGTCGAGATCAGAAACTTGCGCTCAACTGTAGTTGAAAAGACAAAGGCGAAACAGCCTGCGGTCCCGTCAGAGGTTCTAGCTCCTGTGGCGGAGAGTCGAGCGTGCGTATTCGTACCCTTTGAGACTCAAAGCCCATATTGGCCTCAACGACGCCGATGATCCAGCCCGCGGCAAAGGTGGCAAGTCCGGCGTACTGAAGGCGCCGCCAGTCACGGGCCCGAGAGACATCTCGGGAGGGGATATGACCGTCGGCGTTGCGCATGGACTCGATCATCCAGTGCCCGACGACGTTGGCACCAAGCCCCGCGGCCTGTACGGAGGCGAAGGTGATCCCCCGGAACCTTGCGTCGTTATGAAACTGACCTGCGCCTCCGGGCAAAAATAACGGAAGCCGGGAGCGTATCTCCACTTCTCGCTCGAAGTAGAAGACCACCGGTTCGGGATTCGTCATCACCACGGAACTTGTGGAGTCCATGTGGTGTCGAATCTCTTCGACGCGGGCGATAAAATTGGGGGGGTGGATCAGTGGATCGAGCTCTATGTCAGGTTCCGCCTCGAGAGCCTTTTCGATATGGTGGTCGACAGCTTCGAAATAATCGTCTTCGGCGTCCGTCGGGGCCTCGTAGACCAACCCCAGAGCATAGAGCAGGTGGGCCATTGGCGAGATCGGCCGATCCCCGTCTGTCACCAGCGGCTCCAGCAGCGGCTGTAATGCATCAAACTCGGCGTCACGCAGCGCCTGTTTAGCCTCTTCGACGATCGGGTCCGACGTATCCTCCGACGAGGGCGGCGACTCCGACGCAAAGGCGACGGAAGTGGCGGTGAAATACAGGAATACGGCAATAGCCACGTGGTGAAGTCGATAGATCCGGTCAATGCTCATGAAGCGTAACTGCCACGGGGGTTTCTGTGTCGGGGCGCACCCGTACGGTCTTGCGGCGTGAACGTTCGAGATCGTCTCGAGCGGCGACGCGCAGCGACACTTCGCGCTCGCTGGC
Source organism: Myxococcales bacterium (assembly GCA_007131755.1). Classification (GTDB taxonomy): domain Bacteria; phylum Myxococcota_A; class Bradymonadia; order Bradymonadales; family Bradymonadaceae; genus SLJM01. The sequence goes on from SLPW01000247.1 coordinate 21,068, forward strand.
CACGGCGTCGGCAGGGCCGAAGGAGATGGGAATGGTCTCAGCACGGCCCCCGTCGATTCGATGAGGCCGCTGCTCACCATCGACCCATATCAGGGCGTCACGGTCGACCTGAACGCGAATGTATCCATCTTTCCAGGACAGGACAACGGATCGGGTTTCGTCCGAATCCGGAGTGACCTCGATGGTACGGCGATAGGTCTCGGTGGCCGGACCGGTGGCGACGAGCTCGTACGCGCCGGGTAGCAATTCGATTCCACGAGAGGCCTCCATGGCATCGAATTGCCGATCGTCAATCTGAAGTGTCGCAGACGGGGGGCGCAGCCGAAAGCGGACCACCGATGCCGTCACTTCGTCCGCTTCCACGTCGTTCGGTGACTCTTCATCCGCTGGTGCTTGGCTCTCTAGCTCCGGCTCTACTTCCGCGACGGGCAGTGTGGTCGGTGACGAGCGATCCTGCCCGTGGTCGGATTCCACAGGTATCTCGAGGGAGTCGGCGAGCTCTCGGGCGGTGAGCGCGATCGACATGGCGAGTTCTGTGGCCTCCCCAACGTCCGCCTCGGGCTCGGGAGGGGAAGCGTCAGGTGGCGGGGGGGTGGCCTGCGTCGATCGCGAGTCGGTCAACGCCCCTTCCGGCGGCGGAGAAGGGGAGAAATCATAGAGAGCGACGCCACCGGCGACCAGGGATAGCAATACGACCACGGCGAAGGTGCCCCCGATTAGCCGGTGTCTTTTCACCTCGTCATCGTGGAGACTTTCGAGCAACTCCTGTGCTTCCGAGTCTCCCGGTGCGAGCGCCATCAGTCGCTCCACCTTGGAAAGCGCCTTTCGTCTATCTCCTTCTTCCACGGCGACCCTTGCCCGCCGACGTAACGAGTCTTCGATGACAACGCCTACCTCTAAGGTGTAGCTTTCGGGATTTTTAATCCATGCCTTCAGGGTTGGCGGCTCAGGAAACGCGTCATCGACAAAAGTTTCGAGAAGATCTTTCGCTGCGGCGGCCGTCGCAGGCCGGTCTTCTGGGTCTGTGGCAAGGAAGAGTTCCAGAAGAGAAGCAAAATTGCGTCCCACCGTCTCCCGGACGTGGTCGGCGCGGCGATGTCGCCCCTCAGCGATCTTGCGAAGTACGCCGGGAGTCGAACCGCCGTCGAAGGGACGCAGGCCGGTGACCATCAAGTACAGAATGGAGCCCAGGGAGAAGAGATCGGAGCGCCCGTCGACGGGCTGTCCTTCGGCCATTTCGGGGGACATGAAGTGAGGACTTCCCAAAATGGCACCCGTCTTCGTTAACGTCGAGTCATCGGCGACATGGGCGATGCCGAAATCGGTGATGCGAAGGGAGGAGGAGTCGATGAGGATATTGGCCGGTTTGAGGTCTCGGTGGACGACTCCCTGATCGTGGGCGTGTTGGAGCGCGTCGAGCAGAGGAATAGTGAGGGCAGCGGCCAACTCCGGGGGAAGCGGCGGAGCGTCGCCAAGGGCCCTGTCGAGCCTCGGCCCATCGATATATTCCAGGACGATGGCTAAGAATTCGCCGGGGATCTCCAGGAGGTCGTGGATGGAGACAATCCCGGGATGATCGAGGCGTGCGATGGACTCCGCCTCCCGTCGAAAGCGTGCGCAATGCTCGGGGTCGGCGATGAGGTGGCGGTGAAGGATCTTGATGGCCACGCAGCGTCGGAGGCGCTCATCGCGGGCACGAAAGACGGTGGCCATGCCCCCGAACCCCAGTTGGCGATCCAGTTGGTATCGCCCGTCGGCGACGTCGTGAAGCCGAGATTGCCAGTCGCGCCGCTCCGAGGGCGCTTCCCCTGCGGGCGTGGCGGACTCGTCCTCATTCATCGTCGTTGACCCCGGCGCCTTCTTCGAAGTGTTCGTCATCGCCGGCGCGCTCGGCCGCGACGTGGAGGACGCGTCGGGCGCGGTCGGGATCGCAGAGGGAGGAGGGAAGAGAAGAGGAATGGCCGAATATTTCGCGAAGGCGATCGTCCTGTCTGGAGATGAGCAAGGCGGCAATCCGGGACTCAAAGTCCTCCCCGGCCGTCGCCGCCGCGTCGACGGGTACTTCAGGGTCGCCGTCGCGCAGGTCTTCAAGAAGCCGGTCATTCTGCGGAAGTTGCCTCAATAACTCCTGTACATCCTCCGGTTCCAAATGGAATCGATCGACCAATTCGTGGAGTTTTCCGCCGTAGATGGTCTCGTCGAGAAATTCGATGCGTGCCAGCCCCGGCAGGTGTTCGAGCCGACTGAAGGTCCGCTGTGCCTCTTCGATGGCCAGGGCAGCGGTGAGCCACTGCCCACGTTGAAGATCGCGCAGCCCCGCGACATAGGCGGATCGAGCCCGATTCATCACACTCGTCGCCGTGAGAAGCCCGAAGTCGTCGTAAGGGGCAGGCTCCAGAGCGAGGTGTTGGACGAGATGGACCAGTGAATCGGGAAGTTGGCTGTCCAGGCGAAAATCAAGGGGCAATAGACCGACGCATGTATCGGGATCATCGATGCGGCGGCTCGTGGCGCGGTCGATGGCACGTTCCGTCCTGCCGTCGGTGAGAACGCTGTGACCTGCACCGCGCTCGAAGTCCAGATAAGCAGAGACGACATGGAAGACGGGCGCCAGGCCATCGGCGTCGTCGAGGCAGGCGGCGGCGTCGACGAGGTGACGCTCCGCTTCGTCGAATCGACGGGCCCGGGTAGTGGCCACAGAGATGGCCAGATGCCAGTTGACGCAGGCGTCGGCGTCCCCGAGGTATCCCGCGATCTCGGCGGTGCGACGAAAGGAATCCAGGGTTGTGTCCGAACGGGCCTGATCTCGCACCTGGCGCTCGAGAAGGGGCGTCAGCAGTGACGCCCACTCGCGAAGCTCGGATCCACTCGATTCGAGGGCGTCGAGAAATTCGTCGGGGCCGGCGCAAAGGGCCTCAACGCCGTCGCTGCTCCACCAGGTGAGAAAGTTGGCCGTTCGCCGGTGTACATCGCTTCCCGGACGAAGGCGGGCACGGGCAGCGGCGCTGGCAAAACGAGCGCGCCAGGGATCGGGGTCGTCACAGACCCGGTCGGAGGCGACGGAAAACTGAGTGTCCAGCGAACGAATCGCAGCGGAAGTTACGTCACCGACCTCACCAGGTGCGGCCAGCGGAATGGCGGACAGCCACAGGGCCAAACGCTGGTGATGGTCGTCGAAATTGCGGCTCCCTTCGGCCAGGAACTCGGCGTTGAATCCCCGGGAAAGCTCATTGGGCGCAAGTCTGGATAGCCCGGTGATGGGATCTTTGTGGTCCTGCGAAGAAACCCAGCCGTAAGTAGTGGGGACACAAAAGTGGAGGTCGACGCATCTGGCAGGCTCGGTGTCGCCTTTGAGGCGACTCCATAGCTTTTGCGCTCCGAAGTCAGCGAAGAGTGGATCGAGGACGTCTGCGTCTTCCACAATGGGAAGTTCGGCGCCATCCATGGCCAGGGTGGCCCAGATGGCCAGCGCCCAGCCATCGAGGCCTTCTTCCTGCAATTGATCGACCAGATCGTCGTAGGCACGACCATAGGTGGAGCGACGATTTGCGAGAGTGATCCGCAGATCCGCCCAACTATGCCATGCCAGGCGATGGTCGTCGTAATGACGCCTGGCGAGATTCTCTCGTTGGTCGAGCAAGGCCCGTTGATCTGAGCGCTGATCGAGCACTCCCAGCAGGACGATGAGTCCATCCAGGTGATCGGGGATGTTGCGCGGGTCCCACGCACTGTCGGTGAGGTGACCACCGATATGGATGGCCAACTCCGGATGTCCCGCGCTGGCGAGGACGGAGGTCGACGCCAGCGCCAGCTCCACCACGCTATCGTCGCCCGGGCGTTCGGACAGGGCTTTCTCGATCCAGAAAGATGCCGCTGACACATCGCCCACAGCAACAAGGGCCGCCGCTCGTACCCAGGCCTGCTCCGCCTCGACGGAAAGCCCCGTCAGGCGTCGCGGTCTCATCCCGAAGCCCGGCGGAGCGATGAATTGTCCCCGATCGTCGCGCAAGAGCGGTCGAGAAAATGCAGGGACCATCAAGAGTGGGTCGCCCCTATAACAGGTGGCGATGGTATCGACTCCCAACCGCAGCGTTGCATCCTCGACGGTGATGAGATCGGACTCTGCGTCGGAAGCAAGACCGTGGTCGTCAGGCTCGACGACGAAGGCGTCGACGAGCTCCGAGGCTGGTGAGGCCGCAAGACAAGCAGGCTCATAGGCGACGGACGCGCCCAACGTGGCCTCCAGACGCGGATGGGCCCCGATGGCGATAAGGGGAGCTGTGGCCGAGGGGTCTTCGACCGCTTCGAGCCAGGAGGTGAGGGCATCGGCGCCGGCCAGAGCACGTCGTGAGACGGGGAGACCGAAGCTGCGGCGCGGATTGCTAAAATCACCGCGTACGCGAAGCGCCGCGTCCCCTCCAGGCTCCTTCGATGAGGAGCTCAACTCGAAGAGATTCCATCGGTGGTGGTCGCCTTCACTGTCACAGCGCTGCAGGAGCTCCCCTTCGTCATCGACCAGACACAGTCTCGGGGTGTCTTCGACGGTCTCCGCAGTCAGCCGATGAAGACGGCCCACCAGACGGCTCGATATGGGTTGGTCGTCCAGACGCTGCAGGAGGTGACCGTGGCGCATGGTATCGACGACAACGAAGATATGTTCGGCGTCGCCTGTCTTGAAGACGACGAGATCGCCGGCGCTGCGATCTTCGTCGAGTTGCTCTCGATCGTAGGTCCGGTAGCCCCACAGACCGGTGTCGGTCAAAAATAGCTCGGCCTCCGGCGTGGTCCGCGTCGGTTGCTGGATTTGCCAGTTGACGTCGAACGTCTTGGAGGGGCTGGGGGAGTGGGTCAGACTACAACTTGCGATGGCGACCAACGTCATCGTGGTGATGACGATGGCGGCCGGACGAACACCTGCCATAGGGCTGCTCTCGTTGGGGGTGAGGCTTCGACGGACGATCCGTCACCCGATACCGGGGCAGCCCCGATGGTAACACAGGGTGGCAGATGGTTGGTAATGCGTCCGTGGCCCTTGAGCGGCAGCAGCTCATTCCCCGGAGGCGTCGGCGTAGGCATCGATGATCTTCTGGACCAGCGGATGGCGGACGACGTCGTGTTTGGTGAAGCGGCAAAAGGCGATGCCCCGAATGCCCTCCAACAGGCGAATGGCCTCCACGAGCCCGCTTCGGCGGTGGGAGGGGAGGTCGATCTGGGTGATGTCACCGGTGATGACGGCCTTGGAATTGAAGCCGATGCGGGTCAAGAACATCTTGACCTGAGCGGAGGTGGCGTTCTGAGCTTCGTCGAAGATAATGAAGGCGTCGTTGAGGGTGCGCCCGCGCATAAACGCAAGGGGGGCGACCTCGACGGTGCCTCGTTCGACCATCTGCTCAGCCTTTTCGACCTCCACCATATCATGGAGCGCATCATAGAGGGGGCGAAGATAGGGATTGACCTTCTCGGCCAGATCGCCGGGCAAAAATCCCAGGTTTTCGCCGGCCTCGACGGCGGGGCGAGTCAAGATGATGCGCTTGACCTGCTTGTCGAAATAGGCCGCAAGGGCCATGGCCATGGCCAGGTAGGTCTTGCCCGTTCCCGCTGGCCCGATGCCGAAGACGACATCGTTCTTTCGAATCGCATCCACGTACGTCTTCTGGGACAATCCCTTCGGAGAGATGATTCGAGAGTGCTTGGAGGCGAAGATTTCGTCACAAAAGATGGAGACCAGATCCGTATCTGGATCGCGAAGCAGAATATCGATGGCCCGACCGACATCCATGGAGCTGAGATGAAATCCCCGCTCTCCCAGAGCATATAACTGGCGAAGCACCCGGGCAGCGACCTGCACATCGCAAGGACTCCCCTCAAGATTGACCTCTCGCCCCCGGGCGCCGATGCGAACGTCCAATGCCTCTTCCACGAGGCGAAGAAAGGCGTCGCGATGGCCGTAGACATAGCGGGCGACTTCGGATTCGGCAAAGCGAAGTTTGCGCGTTTCAAGCTGTGTATCTGTCAACAAATCACCTCGTCTGTGATCGTCTTCTTGCGGTGAGATGTTCTCGGCGGGCCTCGTCAATCGACGTCGTCGGTGTCCGGTGGCCCGAGCTGAAGCGAATATTCATCACCTCGTGTCTCATAGGCCCACTCGCTCAAGCCTCGAGGATAATACAAGTCGGAAGGAAGCAACAATCCCGCCTCCGTCAATTGATTGAGGCTCGTGGGATAACGGTCGTAGCGAAGAGAATATACCTCGAGAGCCGTCTCCAGGCGCTGGCGTTGCGTCTCTTCGAGGGGAGGATAAAAATGAGCCTCCAGATCGTCGTAGTCCAGCGTGGAGAAGAACTCGGTGGTCTGCAAATTGAGGTAGGCCCAGACCCCGAGGGAGAGAAAGAGCACCAGAATCAGCACCGTGATGCTGTGGTGGAGGATGATCGTAAACAGCCCGGCCTTGGCAGCAGCGGGTTTTGTCTCCTCGCCGGGGGCCGACGGGCTCTGTGGAGGTCCGGAGGTCATGAGGAATGAGAGGTGTTGGATTCGGGGGCAGGCCGTCGCGTAGGCTCAATGCCTCGCAACAAGCCGGTCAGTCCTAGGGAGGCACCGATGGAGATGAGCACCCAGGCCAAAACGCCGGATCCGCTCCAGGGTGCGCGGAACAGTTCGAAGGCACCGCTCCATGCGCCGAAAGGTCCCGTAGGTAACAAGATCAACAACAGGCCGGTGACGAAAAAGACGAAAGCGACGATGCCCCGGATTGCATGCCCGGCCAGCACGTGTCCCAGGCCGGGGCTGACCAAAGAAAAGATCCGTCGCATGACGCGTTGGAGGCGATCACGCCGACCGAGAGTTGCCTCACTGTGGATTCGGGCGTGATAATCCAGCGACGCGCCGGAGACGAAGGTCTGATAGCAGGGAAGACAATAGTGATGGTCCCCCGTCTCCTCCGTATCGGTGGGGTCGCGGGCCAGCCCGCATTTGGGGCAGGGAGTGCTGACGCGGCGGCGCAGATAAAATGGCGTCGTCAGAAGCAGCAGGGCGATGCCCGCAAGTCCCAGCCAGCGGCCCCACTGAAGATCCACCTCCTTGCCGGCGATGACGGCCCACAAAGGAGTGACCAGGCTGGGCGACTCCTCCACGGACGGGGCAGCGGCGTCCCAGATGGTGTCGGCGTCCAGAAGGGGCACCATCAAAAAGCTATGGGGATCTTGATGCGACGTAGCCATGTGAAGAGAGCTGCGATCGGCGTCGAGCCTCGTTGCGTAGCCCAGCGCATGGCGGCTGGAATCGCCGTCTTCGAGAAGTTGGTGGGCTCTGGCGAGGTTGAACCAGGCCTCGACGGCCTCCGGTTCGACGTCGATCGCTTGTTCCAGAATGCCAATGGCGTCGTCATAATTTCCCAGCGAGATCTCCGTGGCGCCCTGTAAAATGAGCCAATATTCGTCCAGGCCGTCTTCGGCCGATAGGGGATCGGCCTCGTCAAACCAGCTCTGGAGCCCCTTGAGTTCCTCTTTGTCGGCTCCTCGAAAATAGTCGATGCGCTCAACCAGGCGGGCCAGTCCCCGATCGGCTTCGGCCATCTGCTCTAGAGCCCCGCGGCAGTCATCGTCACACCCATGGTAGTTGGCGTGGAGCAGTTGTTGGGCCTCGCTTCCCGGATAGGTCAGAAGTTGCCCAAGATAGTCATCTACCCAGGGGAGTGCAGCCAGGACAAGGAAGAAGCATAAAACGACGAAGCGTTCGTTCAGTTGTTGAAAAGGGATCACCAGAAGGCTGAGCAAAAAGAACG
>SLPW01000267.1 GCA_007131755.1 Myxococcales bacterium
CGGGTACTGTCGAAACGTCCCATGCTACTGGAAATGTGACTGGCGAGGAAAACGTCGGTGGTCTGGTCGGCTTTCATCGGGGAAATATCGAAGCCTCTTACGCTACCGGTGAAGTTTCCGGTCGTGGTAGTGTCGGTGGGTTGGTCGGGATGAGCCAATCGCCCACCAGTACCAGCACCATTGTCACCTCCTTCGCTACCGGTGATGTCGAAGGAGATGCTGCGGTTGGAGGACTCGCCGGTCTCCTATTTGACTTCGATATCACTGATTCCTATGCCACCGGTGACGTGCAAATCAATGATACAATTATACTCGGGGGCGGTGGATTGGTGGGGATAGCAGAAGAGGGAACAATATGGAGAGCCTATGCGACAGGTAAAGTCGAAGGGGTCGAGGGAGCGGAGAATTTAGGTGGATTTATCAGTGCTTCCAATTGTGAGATTAACTATGCCTACTGGGACACGACTACGAGCGGCATGGATGAAGCCATCGCCACGGACAATACCATTGGAACTGGTGTTCAGGGCCTTGCCACCGAGGAGTTCGACGATCCCGGCGAATTCGAGAGCTGGGATTTCGCCGATATCTGGACCATTGGCGAGGCGCCGGATGGAGAGGATCGGCCCATCTTTCAGTGGCAGTAGTGTAATGCTTCGATCGTCCATTGTTCGTCCCGTAGCCCCGGGCCAGCCGTAGTTCAGGCTGCCCGGGGTTCGGAGCTTTCGCGACGATTCGATCCCCGGGCACGCAAACGGCGCGTGGCCTGAGGCTACGGGGCGAGGGGGTGGACGTTGGGTGGTAGACAGGGGTTGGGGCCGGCTCGAAAGCCCTCGGTGTGCGGCGTGGTGCTACGAGGGTAGGAGCTCTTCGAGTTCGTCGTAGAGTTGCTGGTCGTCGGGGATGGGGCCGAGGATGAGTTCGGGGATGGTGCTGCCCACGGTGAGGACGCTGACCTGTCCGTTTCGAAAGAGGGTGTGGACGGGGCCGCGGTCGGTCAAAAGCTGGTCGATGCGGTTGATGAGCACCGTCTTCGTGGTGCGGTAGAGTAGGCCGCGCAGCCGGCGTACCCGTCCCTTCTCGACGATGATATCCGTGCGGCGCGCGAAGAGGTAGATCAGCAAGGCCGGGAGGAGGGTGATGAGGGCAATCGTCAGAGTTAAGACGGTGGCCTTCAGGATGCCGTTTCGGGCCTTCGGGGTGCGCCGTGAAAGCTCGGTGCGGTCGAGCTCGTCGGGCTGGCGGGTGGGGCGCATGGGGCGGGCGTGGAGGCGGTCGTCGAGCTCCTCGTGGAGTTCTGTGACGTCATTGAGGTAGGGCAGCGACAGGGTGCTGGTGCTTCCCGGGACCAGCGCCAGAGTGCCCGTAGTTCGAAAGGGATATCGGGTGGTGGCCACGCTTCGAAGCTGGTCGTAGGCCACGTATTGGCGCTCCTGGAAGAGGATGCCCCTCTTGATGGAGAGGTGTTCATCGAAGAGCTCGACGTGGCAGCGCGGGTAGTACACGGCGTTGTGAATGATTCGAAGCAGGGGAATGGCTGCAAAGGCGGCGGCCAGATATAGACCGGGCGTCCAGAAGATGTTGGCGGCAACGGCGCCGGCGATTGCGATGAGCCAGATAAAGGCCGTGGTGTAGAGGCGGCCCAAAAAGAGGTCCACCGGATTTGCCGTGGGGCGATGGATGTGGGCAGTCTCGTCGGTCTGAGGCAGAAGCCCCAGGCGTCGGCGAAGTTCGGCGGTGCGCTCTTCGGCGTCGGCGATGTCGTTGTAGATGATAGGGGTGGGATTTCCGATGGAGCGAAAGACGAGGGTGGTGGTGTTCATCAACCGATCCAGGACATCGCGCTGGGTCTCGAAGGTGGAGATCTTATCGGTGGTGAATTCGAGCTCGTCGCGGGAGATGAAGTCGCGCTCCCAGGAGATCTTGCGGCGTCCCACGCGGTAATTGGTGGTCCAGCAAAAGAAGGCCGCCATCGAGAGCTGGTAGAGAGCCAGGCCTGCGAAGATGGCCAGTCCGCCGTAGAGAATCCAGCGCGCCTGCAGGTCGTCGAGGTCAGCGAAGATGCCGAAGTCGGCGGGATCGAATTCGGTCCACTCCGCTGCGGCGAGTAGGGAGAAGCCGGTGACGACGAGGAAGAGGGGAAGTTTGAGGGCCTGGCCGATTCCGGTGAGGGAGCGACGCAAGAAGGAGGGGCCGAACTCGAGATCTGGCTCGGTGACCTCGGGAAGGCGGTCTTTGACGCCCGTGGTCTGTGCTCCCCGAAGGCCGGCTTCTTCGTCTACAGCCTCATCGTCTTCCCCTGCGCGCTCTTCTCGCTTCGGGGGCTCCGTGGTCTCAATGAGGCGGTCCAGGTGGCGGCGAAATTGCTCGGCTCTGGGCATGGAGGGAAAGCGCACGCCCGATGCCGACCCGTGGGGGCTCAAGTGAACGTCAGCCATGCCGAAGAGGCGCTTTAAAAAAGGCACCTCCGTGGCCGTATCGGCCAGGTTTTCGATGGGGATGAATTTATAGGTCTCCGTGAGAAAGCCGTCCTCGTAGTCGACGACGTCGTTCCACAGGGTGTATTCGCGGCGGTTCAGGTCGATGAAGTGAAGGAGCAGCTTTCCGAGGCCGAAGGTTCCGGCGGCCATGGCCACCAGGGCCAGTCCCAGGGTGGCGCGCTGGGCGGCCATGGCCTCGTCGGCGTCGTCGGGTTCGAAGGCGCCGGTGAGGACGTCCCACAGCTCGTAATAGCTCTGCAATTCCAGCATATCGACGATGGTGCCGGCCACGGTAAAGCCGATGGTGACAAGGGCGATGAGTCCACCCAGGGCGAGCCCGGAGGTGTCGAGGGCGGTGCCGATGAGGTGGGGCTTTTCGCGCTGGAGGACTCGGTCTCGCTCCAGTGAGAAGCCGTTGTCACGAAGGTGGTCGGCCACCTGGTCGTAGATTTCGCGGGGGTTGTCGATGGAGGTGAGCCGGGCGATGCCGCGGGCGCTTCCAGCGGCGTGGATCGACAGATGTCCGGTGGCGAAGAGGCGGCGCTCGATAAAGGGCAGCCGGAGCACGACCTGGGTGACGTTTCGGTAGGGAAGATCGACGGTGGAGCGGGTGGCGATGGTGCCCGTTTTTACGACCAGGCGGTCGTTGTAAAATTCGTAGAAGGTGCGGCTATAGGCGACGAGTCGGCTTACGGCGGTGAAGATGGTGAAGGCGGCGGCGATGGCCAGCCAGACCAGAAGGCCCGGGTTGATCTCGGCGAAAAGCGGGAGGAAGAGATGAGCCGCCAGAGCGAAGACGGTGCTCAAGACGGCGGTGCGCATCACGCGACGCCACACGAAGACGCGGCGGTTCGGACGCAGGGTCTGTGGAGTGGCGTCAGCGGTCATCGTCGTCGGTGTCGTCGTCGGAAGGGGAATCGTCGTCAGGGGGATCGTCGGAGGGGGAATCGTCGTCGGGCACGTCACCAGCGCTGGAGCTGCGGTCCGGAGCTCCGGCAGGAGCCTCGCCGCCTTCGGCGTCGAGACGCTGCAATAGCTCGAACATCAGTCCCTCCACGTCGTTCAAAAAGACGAAGGGGGTATAAAGGGGGATCTCTACGGATTGGCCCGCCGTATCGAGGTGAAATTTCCCTCGAAGGCGCGACGAGGTCATATCGTCCAGGTTCAGGCTCTCCCGGTTGACCAGGGACCAGTGGATGCGCCATGCCTGCATGTCCTGACCGATGAAGAGGTAGTCGTCACTGACGGCGATGAAGCGCTTGTTGCGGTAGTTGTCCCAGTAGGAGCCCATGGAGAAGAAGGTGATGCCAAGAGCCAGGCAGGCGAAGAAGCCCACCGTGGCGGCGCCACCAAGTCCGGGGCCGAACCACAGGTAAGCGGCGATGACGAAGCTCGACAGGCCGAGGACCATGAGCAGGCCCAGGGTGGCGGGGTTGAGTTTGTAGCGAAAGACATTGCGCACCGCCGTGGTTTCCAGCGCTTCGTCGACGGCGGGACCGGAGAGGAGTTGGATCTTGGACATGGGTTGAGGGGTGGTGGGGTGTCAGTGCCCCTCCGCCCGGCGCGGAACGGCGCGCCGGGCACCTCCCCGCGGGCGGGGAGGGAGTTATACGTCGAGGTTGCGGACGTCGAGGGCGTGGGTTTCGATGAATTCGCGCCGAGGGGCGACCTGATCCCCCATGAGGATGGTGAACAGGTTGTCGGCCTCGACGGCGTCCTCGATGCGCACCTGAAGAAGGGTGCGCGTTTTCGGGTCCATCGTGGTGTCCCACAACTGGTCGGGGTTCATCTCGCCGAGGCCCTTGTAGCGCTGGATGGTCTGACCCTTTCCGCCGGCCTGAAGGGCGCGCTCGAGGACGCCGAGGAGGCTTTCGTATTCCTCGGCATCTTTGCCGTCGTCGACGACGACGTAGTCGCCGAGCGAGGAGAAGCGCTGCCAGACGCGGAGCAATTCGCGGTAGTCCACGTTCTTGAGCAATTTGTGGTCTACGACGGTGGTCACGGCGGTGCCGGCGACCCGACTGTGCCAGCGCGCCATCAGCAGATCGTCGCGCACCGGATCGTCGATGATGTCGGGCGCGCTCCAGGGCACGGTGGTATGTGCCTGGCGAAGGCGCTCGAGGATCTCCTGGCAGCGGGCCTCGAAACGGTCGCGGTCGTGGAGGTCGTCCTCGGTGAGCTCGGCCTGCACGATCTGTTCGATGACGCGGCGGTCGCCGCGGCGCTCCATGCGGCCGATGATGTCGCGGTAGCCGAGAAGGTCGTCGATAAACTCGGCCAACTCCTGGTCCGTCAGGGAGGTGCCGTCGGCGCCTCGAACGGTAATCTTCTCTTTTGCCCGCGAAATCAGGAGATCGTGAAGGGCACGCTCGTCCTTGAGATAGTCCACGGAGCGGCCGCGCTTGATGCCGAAGAGCGGGGGCTGGGCGATGTAGAGATAGCCCCGCTCGATGATCTCCGGCATCTGGCGATAAAAGAAGGTCAACAGGAGGGTGCGGATGTGACTTCCGTCGACGTCGGCGTCAGTCATGATGATGATATTGTGGTAGCGCAGCTTCTCGATGTCGAAATACTCGTCACCGATTCCGCAGCCCAGGCCGCTGATCATGGCGGAGAGCTCGTTGTTGGACAACATGCGGTCGAAGCGGGCCTTCTCGACGTTGAGGATCTTTCCGCGAAGGGGCAGGATGGCCTGAAAGCGCCGGTCGCGCCCCTGCTTTGCGGAGCCACCGGCGGAGTCACCCTCGACGATGTACAGCTCGCTTTCGGCGGGGTCACGGGACTGGCAGTCGGCCAGCTTTCCGGGAAGGGAGCTGATCTGCAGCGCCGATTTGCGGGCGATCTCGCGGGCCTTTCGGGCTGCCTCGCGGGCCCGGGAGGCGGCGATTGCCTTGTCGATGATGGCTCGGGCCACCGAGGGGTTTTCCTCAAAGAAGATGGCCAGCTTTTCGTTGATGACGCTCTCGACGACGCCCTTGATCTCGTTGGAGACGAGCTTCTCCTTGGTCTGGCTGGAGAATTTGGGGTCCGGCATCTTCACGGAGAGCACGGCCACCAGTCCCTCGCGTATATCGTCGCCCTTGAGGCTGCCGTCCAACATGTCGTTGGAGACACCGTAGGCATTGACCGTGCGAGTCAGGGCGCCGCGAAGTCCCGACAGGTGGCTTCCGCCGTCTCGGTTTCGAATGGTGTTGGTATAGCAGAAGATGGTCTTGTTGTAGGAGTCGTTCCACTGAAGGGAGACCTCGACGACGGATCCCTTCTCCTCGACCTCTTCGTAGATGTAGACCGGCTCGTCGTGCAGTGGGTCTTTATTTTTGTTGAGGTCGCGCACGAAGGAGTTGACGCCGCCTTCGTAGCTGAAGTCGTGGCGCTCATTGCTGCGCTCGTCGACGATGGAGATGGAGATGCCGGCGTTGAGATAGGAGAGCTCACGAAGGCGCTGGGAGAGGACGTCGAAGGAAAACTCGGTAAAGGCGAAGATCTGGTCGTCCGGCTTGAAGGTGATCGCCGTGCCGGTGGTGCTGGTGTCGCCGATGGCCTTGAGAGGTTCGTCGGGCAACCCGCGCTGATAGCGCTGGTGCCAGACCTTGCCGTCTCTGTGGATCTCCATCTCCAGCCACTCCGACAGGGCGTTGACCACGGAGACCCCGACGCCGTGGAGACCGCCGGAGACCTTGTAGGAGTTTTTGTCGAATTTTCCGCCGGCGTGGAGCACGGTCATGATGACTTCGGCGGCGGATCGGCCCTGCTTTTCGTGGATGTCGACGGGGATGCCCCGGCCGTTGTCCTCGATGGTCACCGATCCGTCGGCATGGATGGTGATGGAGACGGTGTCGCAGTAGCCGGCCAGCGCCTCGTCGATGGCGTTGTCCACCGTCTCGTACACCATGTGGTGGAGGCCGGAACCGTCGTCGGTATCCCCGATATACATGCCAGGGCGTTTGCGCACCGCTTCCAGGCCTTCCAGGACCTGGATGCTGTCGGCGTTGTAGAGATCCTGGGGGACGACCGTTTCGTCGAGATCGACAGGGGAGATCGGTTCTTCGTGGGCCATGATACTGCTTTCGTTTAGGGGGGTTAGATCGTGCGAACGGGGCGGGCTGTGCGTCCGCGCAAGTGAATAACCATCAATCGAATCATCTATTCCCGAAAAGGGAGGGCGCGAGACCATATCATACGCGCGCGCGAGAATCTAGTGGGTTGGCGCTCGGCTGGGGCCTCGCTTGTGGTTGCGCGATTTCGGTGACGCCCGGTCATCGAAATAGGGCGGTCCCGACCGCAGGCACGCCTTGGCTGCCGAGGATGTCACGCCGGGGTACCCGCGGTAGCGGGTCGCAGCGTGACCGGGAAAGCCACGGGGCCTTTGGCCCGTGGGAGTCGTGCGCGGGGTTACCAATATTCGAAGCCCACCCCACGCCCCCTCCGAGCCAGCGCTCAGGACAGCACTGAGCGCCGGCCCACCTCCCCGAACCGGGGAGGGGACCATCGAGGCTTCGATGGGCGTCGTGTAACCTGAGGCGAGGGGGGCGTGCGTGGGGCCAATGATATTCAAAGCTTAGCGCATGCCCCATAGCAAGTGAGCGAAGCGCAGTTCAGCGCGCGATCACCGGGTTTTCGAGCCTTCCGATGCCGTCGACCTCGACGGTGACGAGGTCGCCGTCGGTGATGGGGCCGACGCCGGAGGGGGTTCCGGTGAAGATCAGGTCGCCGGGGTGGAGGGTCATGACTTGGGAGATGAAGGAGAGGACGAAGGGGATGTCGAAGATGAAGTCGTCCAGTTGCGAGCTCTGGCGAAGGTCGCCGTTGACCCGGCACTGCAGGTGATGGTCGGCGGGGACGAAGTCGGGAGCCAGGGCGATGGCGGGGCCCGTGGGGGCGAAGGTGTCGAAGCCCTTGGCGCGGGTGTAGCGCTTTTCGCGGCGTTGGATATCGCGAGCCGTGATGTCGAGGGCGCAGGTATATCCGAAGATGGCTCGTTCGGCGGTGTCCGGGTCGGCGTCTTTGAGGCGCTCTCCGATGAGGATGGCCAATTCGCCCTCATGATGGACTTCGCTGGACTGTGGGGGGAGCTCGATGGCTTCGCCGGGGCCGATGAGGGCCGACGCAGGTTTGAGAAAGAGCAGAGGCTCTTCGGGGACCTGCTTATTCATCTCGTCGGCGTGCTGGCGGTAATTGAGACCGACACAGACGATTTTGGTGGGGTCCGAGACGGGGAGAAGGGTGAGGTCGTCGAGATCGTCGGCGACGGGACGCCCCGTGGGCAGAGAGGCGCCGGCGCGGTGGCGTCGGTGCAGTTCTTCGACGCCGCCGGGGACGGCGACGACGGCGCCGTCGATGCGGCGGGCCATCGTCGGTCGTCCCTCGACGGGGTCGAAGACGCGGTATAGCAGCGTCGGGTTATTCGGGATCATCGGGACCGTGATCGGTTTCGAAGTCCTCGGCCTCGAAGCCCAGATCTTCGTCTTCGAGGAGCTGCTCCTGCTGCTCTTCGATGCGACGGCGCTCCTCTTCGCGGCGCTCGATATAGGCGTTGAGCTCGGGGAAGTCGACGTCGAAGTCGAAGACGTAGTCGCAGTGTTCCTGGATGTAGGCGTCGTCACCGAGGCGCTGGCGCTCGTCGTCGTCTTTCCACTCGCATTCCCACATCGAGCGCTGGAGCATGGTGCCGTAGACGGGGAATTCGTCGAGCTCCGGCGTTCCCTTGGGATACATGATCTGAATGCTATTTCCGCGTTGCGGCGGAGTGTCGACGGTGATGGTCTGATCGGTGAGCTCGAATTCGTGGTCCAGCTCTTCGAGCTTGTATTCGTTGATGCCCAGCGAGCCCGGGGTGGCGATGGCGAAATTCGCCTCCGCCAGAACTTCCGGATCGTCGACGATCTTCTCCAGAATTCCCTCTTCGTCGAGCTCCTCGTAGTCCAGATCGTAGGTAAAGTACTCGTCGACATCGAAGGGGGTGGTCAATTTATTTCCGTCCTCATCGCGCACGAAGAGGCTGTTGATCTTGACCACCGCGCCCTCCGGTTCGGTCTTGAAGCGCACGGTGCCCCGGATGCGTTCGTCCGGGCCTTCGCCCAGCGCCATGCGGGCGTGGAATTCATCGTAGGCCTCGGAGTCCTCGGTGTGGAGGTTGGCGCGAAGATCGAAGCGGAAGTCCCCTCCGTCGGGCTCCCAGTGATCTTCGGTGATCGTAAATTCGAAGGGCTCGTGTCCGGCGTGGGTGACCTCGACGTGGTGTTCCTTGTCGATGGAGAGGTTTTCGATGATGGCGTTTACGCGCAGCTCACGCCACTGGCCTCCCGTGGGAGTTTTTCCGTGGGGGATTTCCCCGTTGAGGCGGATCAGAGCGCCCTCGGGGCGTCCCTGAATATAGAGGGTTCCGAAGCGGGGCAGGGCGTCGATCTGGGCCTGGCGAAAGTCCTCTTCCTCGGCCCTTCGGCGGCGCTCCATCTCCTCGTGGTACTCGCCCTTTGCGAGGAGGATGAGGTCACCGAAGATGCCTCCTTGTCCGTCTTCGTCGACCGTCAAGAAGTGGGCCATGGCCCCCATGCCGATGACGAGGGCGATGATGACGCCCACGAGAAGTTTGTTGACTCCACCGCTTTTTCCGACGCCGTCGAGATCGTCATCGAGGTCGAGGGTGTCGAGATCGATGTCGTCGCTTCCCGGCTGGAAGAGATCGGGTTTGGCCTCGGTGGCGGCTTTTTTATTCTTTTTCTTCTTCTTCTTTTTTTTCTTTTTCTTTTTCTTCGCGCCTTTTGCGACGTCGAAGACGCCGTCGAGACCCTTCATCTTCTGGTCTGATTCGACTTCTGCATCGTCGTCCTCATCGGCGGTCGTTTCTTCCTCCGCCTCCTCCTCGGCATCGTCGATCTGGGCTTCGGCTTCTTCGAGATCGGAAGCCGAAGCGTCGTCGACGCCCATTTCTTCAGCGAGGTCGTCGACGATATCGTCGGCGCTTGGGGTTTGCTGGTCTTTTGTTTCAGCCATCGTTCGGGTGCTCCTTACTGACGTGCTCTTGGTACCGAGTTGGACAGGCAGTTGGGTTCAAGTTGGCGAGATTAAAAGGGGGATCGGTTTGCGTCAAGGATGGGAGGGAAAGGGGGGTGATCGGTTTCCGTCGGTAGTAATTCCCTGGCCCGGGCCTCAACGTTGCCCAGATCTTCGCAGGGCCATCAAGTAGCCCTGGTGCCGCTGGCGTAACTTGCGAAAACCTTTCCACAACGTCTTCCAGCC
>SLPW01000358.1 GCA_007131755.1 Myxococcales bacterium
CACCGACGACGATCTCGAAGCCCTGATCTGCGATCCCGGCGACGAGCTCGACTGCGAGCTGGAGCGCGCCGCCGACGCCATACTCGCCGGGGGGCTCGACGAAGAGGGCGAACCGGTCGGCAGATTTCGCCGACGGGTCGTCGAGGAAGGCCGCCCGATGGCGGTATTCAGTTATTTTAGCGTCATGTTCGGGATCCCCGTCTTTTTGGTCCCCTTTGCTCTTCGAGACAACGAATTTGCTCTGCACCACGCTCGGGCCGCCGGTGTCGCCTATATCGCGTGCCTGACCATGCTGGCGCTTTCGTTGACGCAGTGTGCCGTATTTTTGCCGCTGGTCTTCCTATGCTATATCCCGGCCCTGATCGGAGTGTACCGCGCCTCGGCGGGGGTGGAGGCGGGCACGTCGGCCCTGGGTCCGGCGGGCGAACGTATTTTTGGACGTATCGAGGTAAAGAGTGAGTCTTGAAGTAAGAGCGCAGCGCATCGCAGAGATGCTCGACGAATATTATCCTGAGACGCCGATTCCCCTGGATCACAAAGACGCCTACACGCTTTTGGTGGCTGTCCTCCTATCTGCGCAGTGTACGGACGAGCGGGTCAATAAGGTCACGCCCGATCTCTTCGCTCTGGCTGACAATCCCTACGATATGGTCAAGCGCGACGTCGAGGAGATCCAGCACGCGATTCGATCCTGCGGTTTGGCGCCGACGAAGGCGAAGCGCATCCACCGGCTGTCGGAGATTCTCATCGAGGACTACGATGGCGAGGTCCCGGGCACGCTCAAAGATATGAAGAAGCTCCCCGGCGTGGGCCACAAGACGGCCTCCGTCGTGATGTGTCAGTGGTTCGGCGAGCCGGCCTTCCCGGTGGATACCCACATTCACCGACTGGCCGAGCGCTGGGGCCTGAGCTCGGGAAAAAACGTCAAGCAGACCGAAAAGGACCTGAAGGCCCTCTTTGCGAAAGAGAGGTGGAATAAGCTCCACCTGCAGATCATCTTCTACGGTCGCGAATATTGTCCGGCCCGCGGGCATGTGATCGAGGAGTGTCCGATCTGTACGTTTGTAGGGGAGTGAGACCATCCCCAGGGGTTCCCTGCGGTCACCCCCGGGCTACGATCGCTTCGATGACCATTATTGGTTGATCGACGTCCGTCCCCGGGGCTCCCTGCGGTCACCCCGGGCTACGATCCCTTCGGTGACCATCATTGGTTGACCGACGTCCGTCCCCGGGGCTCCCTGCGGTCACCCCGGGCTACGATCCCTTCGGTGACCATCATTGGTTGACCGACGTCCAACGCCGTCGAGGCTCGACAAGGATGGGCAGAAGTGAACAATGAGAACTCTCGAGCCAAACTCGATGTAGGGAACGGCGTTGACGGAAAGAAGAGACGACAAGACCGGGAGTGACGATCTGCTTCGCGACAGATGGCTGCGCACCTCTCCATTGCTCTTGATGGCCATGGCGCCGGTGGTCTTCTTCGGGGCTATGATCTGGTCGCGGCGCTGGATGAGCGACGACGGCTTTATCAATATCCGAATCATTGAAAATCTCCTGGCGGGGCATGGGCCGGTATTCAACGCCGGTGAGCGAGTGGAGGCGTATACGAGCACCCTGTGGGTGGGCGTGGTGGCGCTATTGGGGTGGGTGGGATTTCCGTTGGAGAACGCGGCGGTCTACGCCGGGCTGATCTTCAGTATGGCCGGCGTAGTCCTGGCGCAACTGGGGGCCCTTCGATTGTGGGCCGATGGCGATTCCCTGCCGGCGACGCTGAGTGGGCGAGCGCTGGTTCCGCTGGGAATGCTCATCTATGTGGTGTTGCCGCCGGCCTGGGACTTCGGAACTTCGGGGTTGGAGACGGGGCTGGCCATCGGATGGCTGGGGCTTGTCTTTTTCGCGATGGCCCGGGTGGTTACGGCCGACGAGTCGGAGCGCGGCCTGCCGTTGGGGACGGTGGCGCTTCTGGGGCTGGGGCCCCTGGTGCGCCCGGAGTTGACGCTCTTTAGCTTCGGGCTTCTCGTGCCCGTGCTGTGGAGTTCCATTCGACGACAGGAATGGAGGGCGACGTTGTTGTTGAAGTTGGGGGCGGCCATGGGAGCTGTGCCCGTGGCGTATCAGATCTTTCGCATGGGCTATTTCGCGGCGCTGGTTCCGAATACGGCCATCGCGAAGGTGGCCTTCGACTCTCGATGGGAGCAGGGGCTCAATTATGCGGAGAATTTCTTCGGGCTCTACCTACTCGCCATTCCACTTATCGTCGCAGCGGGGTTTTTGTGCAGCGCGCTGATTCTTCGAGGCCATCGAAAGGATTGGCTTCAGGTCAGTGCCTTCGCCGCTCCCGCGTTTTGCGGTCTGCTCTATTGTTCCTACGTGGTGTATGTGGGCGGTGATTTTATGCACGGGCGCATGTTCTTGCCGGGACTGTTCGGCATGCTCTTGCCCGTGGCGATGGTCCCGCTGCGGTGGCCGGTGACGAGTCGAGTGACCACGGTTGCAGGAGTGGCGGCGGCGATACTGATTACGGTCTGGTCGGCCTATTGTGCGACGTCGATTCGCGTGGATCGCGAAAACGTCCACGGCATCGGTGACGAGCGCGGTTGGTACGCCCGCCAGGCGGAGATGGACAATCCGATAAGCCTCTCCGATTTCGAAGAGCATTATTTTATCGGCGATGCCCGGTCGTTGCGAAATGCCGTCGACAGGGAGTGCCAACGGCTGGCACGTCGAGGGCAGAGCGAAGATTGCGAGTCCTTCGTCTTCGTGGAGAGGCGGCATGGAGATCTCGAGCCCTGGCGAGCGAGTTTTCCGATGCGGCAAGAGGTGGCCCAGCGGGGATTCGAGGCGGTGGTGATGCGCTCCGGAATCGGGATGCGGACGCTGACGATGGGGCCCGAGGTCCACGTCGTCGATCGAATTGGATTGTCGGATCCCTTCGCCGCTCGAAAGGAGCTCGCAAGGCGGGGACGTCCGGGCCATGAAAAGGCACTGCCCAACTACTGGTATATAGCCCGGTTCAGCGAGCCCGTTTCTGGAGAAGACGCCCGCATTGGTGCGGCCCGACGGGCGCTGGAGTGTGGCGATCTCGCGGAATTGGCCGACGCCGTGGAGGGCGAATTGACGCCGCGGCGATTTGTGCGAAATATGAGGCTTTCGTTTCGGTTTCACCGCCTGGAGTTCAACCCCGATCCCTGGAAGGCGGAGGCCGAATTCTGCGGCACCTCGCCACCGTGGGAGAGAATATACGGTGGCTCCGGGGGCACGGTCGTGCGGTGGGATTGTCCGCAGGATTATCAATTGGTGGAGCTACGCAAGCGCCGGGCTCGCGACGAGGATGCCATCGCTTCGATTCAGCCCGTTTGTCAGCGCGACGACCATCGAGTGACGGGCCCGGTGCTCGGAGGCACGACAGGCGGCGTGCGGCAGACGTTATCCTGCACAGACGGCGAAGCGCTGGCGGGGATCTCCGGTGAATACGATCGCTTCGTCAGCACCATGCAGGCCCATTGCCCGGGCGATGAAGTAACCGACGGCCTTCGACAGTTTACGGCGACCTGTGTGGAGGGGGCGCAGTTGGTCGGTGTCGTCGCTCGCGCCGGCGCGTTGGTGGACGCCATCGGCGTTCGCTGTGCTGATTAGTCGTCGTCGACCAGGTGGGTGAGCGCAATTTCGCGCTCCCTCAGCCATTCCAACTTTCGGTTGGCCAGGTAGCGATAGGCTTCGAATTTGTCTGGTTTTTCGTCGCCGAAACATTCGCGATCCAGGGGGTCCTCGCGCCAGCGCACCAGGCGTCGGTCGCCTCGGCGGCGGTCGTCGTAAAAATACCACTCGTCGGTGCGGAGCCCGATCATCTCGAAGGGGTTCTCGTCTCGAAGGACAGCCTCGGGGATATAATAAAGCGAGTGCATCACCGTCTTCTGCGGCGGCGTTCCCTCTGTAAGAGAGGGGATCAGCGACTCTCCCAGTCGCTCTTCCCAGCCGTCGGAGGGTTCGGCGTCGACGAGGTTTGCGACGGTGGGTAGGACGTCGATATGGCCCGTCAATCCGTCGATGCGCTGACCTCTGCCCCAGGGGGCCTGAATGATCAGCGGTACGTGGAGGGGCCGGGTGTAGACGGAGGAGCCGTGACGGCTGCGGGGATGGTTTTCGTCGAAGGCCTCTCCATGGTCGGAGGTGAAGATGACGATATATTCGTCGGGCTCCCAGTGTTCTTCGATGGCATCGAAGAGGCGGCCCCAGTGGCTGTCGGCGAAGTGGAGTTCGCTGTCATAGCGGTCCTGGGCAGATCGGCCTCTGCCGAAGGTCTTGGCGCCGTCGGGGATGACGTAGGGGCCGTGGTGATCGAAGTAGTGAATCCAGAGATGGAGGGGCTGGTCGTCGTCGTGAGTCTCGATAAGCTCGACGGCGGCGTCCGTAAGCTCCGGGGAGGTGTGGAGTTCGTCCTCGGCCTCGGCATAGGTCTCGACGTCGATCTCGTCATAGCCGTTCCAGTAGCCCGCCCAGCGGTGGAAGATGTCGACCCCCGGGATATGCACGGTGCGATAGCCGGCGTCGCGAAGGACTGTGGCCAGCGTCTCTTCGTGGTCGGCGTAGGGATAGGGATGACGAGGACGCCGCTCGAGGTGCATCTGGGAGTTCATCCTGCTGGAGAGCAGCCCCGGAAAAGCCAGTCGGGTGGAGGTGGAGGTGGCGAAGGCCGTCTCGAAGACGGTGGCCCGCTCGGCCCAGTCGGCCAGATTGGGCGTGACGTCGCGTTCGTAGCCGCCGACGGTGGTGTGGGGGTGGGAGAGGGCGTCGGTTGTGATCAAAATGACGTGGGGGTTGTCGACGATGCCGTCGGGGCGTTCCACCTGAGCGGGGCCGCCGTGGAAGGCGTCGGGTTCGACGGTCAGGTCGCTTCCGGAGCAATTCCAGTCGATGCCGTCGTTGGGAATCTCGGTCGCGTGGGGGCCGCGGTCGGGATCGAAGGGGGCACAGTCGCCGCCGGCGTAGAAGAAGAGATAGCCGTCGCCGTCGAAATCGAGGATGGGGTGGAGGGCGGATTTGAATTGGCTGGCCACGTTGGATCGGTCCACGAAGGACTGGCGGGCCTCCTCGAAGCTCATGGGTAGGAAGAAGACGAAGAGGCCAAGGGCAGCCATGGCGATGGTGCCGTAGCGGTTGATCTGAGGGACGTGATCGCTCTGAGAGCGAAGGAAAAAGTGGGCGCCCGTGCCGGCGGCGATGGCGGTAGTCGGGCCGACTACGTAGGCCCAGGGAAGGACGAGGAAGGTGTCGGGGGCGACGGCGAATCCGGCGGCGATGGCCAGCGCAGCGGTGAAGGCGGCGAGTCCGAGCCAGGTGATGGGGCGCCCGAGTGGGCGAAGGAGGCCTATCCGGCACAATCGGTCGACGAGAGTTTCCACGAAGGGCACGACGACACCGAATCCGGCAACGCACAAAAATAGCAGGACCAGGGCCGCGATCGCCGTTGAAAGCCCCGCGAGTGAGTCGGTGGCCATGGGATGGGCCACCTTCGCCACAAAAACGCTGGTGGTTGCCACCCACAATGCAGCCATAATGCCCGCCGATAGCAGGCGGGCAGTCACCGCTGGGGGCTCGATCTGGCCCGGCAACTCACTTCGCCAGAAGTCGGCGGCTCGCGCGCCGAGCCAGGCGCCGGCCAATATGATGGGCACACCCACACCGACGTGGAAGGGGACCATCCACAGCCGCGCCCGCGGCTCGGCCAACGCCGTATAGATCGCCTCGCCAGCAAAAAATGCCGTCGCGGCGATCAGAAAGACGGAAAAAGCATGTCGGCGAAAGGTCTTGTCCATTTACGACTGTGTGGGGCCGAAGACTTCAGGCGGCAAAACGTCGGCCCCAGAGGGTACAATTCCGGGCTGTGTCTGAAAAGGCGAGGGGTTCCGGAGGGTAAGCAACGTGCATCTCGGAGCGCAGGGATCCGCTTCTCCGGTGCCCCCTCCGCCTCACGTTGTACTACACGCTCGGCACCTCCCCCACCGGGGAGAAGACATCCTTGCCTTCGATGGACCCTATGCGCCCTTCGACGAGCACTGATGACGGTCAATAACCATTGCCGGATCGCATCAATTTGAATAAGTGTGGATCTCCTTCGTCGAAGGAGCGCTGTGTGCAGACAAAGGGATGTGACTCGGGAGTAAATGGAATGAAGACCTGGAAGGTTTTGGTGGCGGCGACGTCGGTGGCGCTGGTGGGAATGCTGTGGTCTGCGGAGGCCGAGGCTCAGCGTGTGGCTCAGGTGCCGGTGCAGGTGGGGGTCGGCCCCGCCGGGTTTTTGTTGGGCGGACCCTCCCTGGATGAATTCGGCTGGGAGGGTCGCCTTTTTGACGACCAACCCATTCATCCGGGGCTTCGGATCAGCCTGACCGCCGTGATCGACTCCGAGTTGGTTGAAGAGCATCCGGGGATGGTTCCGGCGCAGTATCGAGGGCAGATTCAGCAGATGGGTGAGGTGAGGTTTGCGCCGGCCATCGTCAGCGTCATTCCCACGAATCTCTATCTATCGCCGCCGATCAATAATACTCAGATGTGGGGGGCGACCTGGTCGTTGGTGGGCGTCGGAGCAGCACTGCCTCTTGAGGGAGTGCGTTTGAGCGCCAGCGGTTCGGTGATCGGGACCCTCAAATATATCCAGAGCGACGTGTTGCCGGAGGACCATTTCTTCTTCGCTCGTCCCGGTGTGGAGGCGCAGATCGATATCGAGATCCCCATCGACGATCAGTTTTTGATAAGCTTCGGGTGGGCGTCGCAGATCTATGTTCCCCAATCTCTGGACGGCAACGTGACAGACGTCGGGGAGTTCGACGGGGACTCGCTGTGGCATGTGGGGCAATTTTATGTGCAGGGCCACTTTCGGTTTCCCTATACGCATCAGTATTGAGAGGTCTGCGAAGACTACTCATCATCCCTGGTAGGCCGGGGAATGCTCTCGTTTTCACCGGGCTCGTAATATCGCCGGCCGCGGAGTTCGTCGGGTAGGTAGTCCTCGCCGGCGACGTAATTTCCGGAAAAGTTGTGGGGATATTTGTAGCCGCGCCCGTGGCCGAGGCGTTGGTGCATCTTGGTGGGGGCGTTGAGGATCTTCTTCGGCGGCGCCAGGGCGCCGTGTTCGAGGACGTCCTTTCGGGCGGCGGCGTAGGTGGTGAGCGCGGAGTTCGACTTGGGGGCGCAGGCCAGATAGACGGCGGCCTGCGTCATGGGGAGGACGCCCTCGGGGAGGCCGATAAATCGGAAGGACTCCGTGGCGTCCAGGGCTACGCGCAGGGCGGAGGGATCGGCGTTTCCGATGTCCTCGCTGGCGAAGATGACCATGCGGCGAAGGATAAATAGCGGATCTTCGCCCCCCTCGAGCATGCGCACCATATAGTAGGTCGCGGCGTCGGCGTCGCTTCCGCGCATGCTCTTTATGAAGGCGCTGACCACATTGTAGTGCTCCTCGCCAGCCTTGTCGTATCGGATGACGCGGCGTTGGAGGGCCTCCTCGACGTCGTCGGTGGTGATGGTTGCGAGATCGCCTTCGCAGCGATCTTCGGCGCTCGTGGCGGCAAGCTCCAGGGTGTTGAGGGCCGTGCGGGCGTCGCCGTCGCAAGCCTTGATGATGGCTGAGCGGGCGTCTTCGTGAAGGTGAAGGGAGCGTGCGCCCAGGCCACGCTCTTCGTCTTCCATCGCCCCATCGATGACTTCGCCGAGATGCTCGTCGGCGAGGGACTCCAGGATCAGCGTCTTACAGCGCGACAGAAGTGCGGAGTTGACCTCGAAGCTGGGGTTTTCCGTGGTGGCGCCGACGAGGATCACCGTGCCGTTTTCCACATGGGGGAGCAGGGCGTCTTGCTGGGCCTTGTTGAAGCGGTGGATCTCGTCGACGAAGAGCACCGTGGGTTGGCGCAACATCTGGCGCAGATCATCGGCCTGGCTGACGGCGTCTCGGATGTCGCGAACGCCGCTGTCGACGGCGGAGAGGGGATGGAATTGAGCGCCTGCTTCGGTGGCGAGGATTCTGGCCAAGGTGGTCTTTCCGCAGCCCGGTGGGCCCCAGAGGATGAGGCTCGGAAGGCGCTTTCTGGAAAGAGCGGTGGACAGAATTTTCCCCGGGCCCAGAAGGTGGCGCTGGCCGACGAATTCGTCCAGCGACTTCGGGCGCATCCGCTCTGCCAGCGGGCGCAAGGTAGAGGCAGCGCTCACGGCGGCTCAGCCGAAGGTGGAGGGATCGATATTGGTGCCCGACGCCGAGGGGAGGATGCGGCCGGCGACGCGGTTCTTTCTGTCCACCTGGTGTTCCTCCAATAACTGGCGGCGCATCTGTCGGCACTCCACGTGGTTGAAGGATTTGTCGGGGTGGGCCTGGCGGATCTCGGCCTCGAGGTGCTGTGGAAAGTCGATGAACGACGTCTTATATGCCTCGCAGATGGGGCAGTTCTGTTTGGGCTGGCCGCCTTCGTAGGCGAATCCACAGCTCTTGCAGGTCCACAACAGGGCTTGCATAAAAGGTTGATACTCAGTCACGGCGTACTCCCGGTGTTTATGAGGCGAAAACTCATCGCTGCGGCGATTGTAGTTCGGCGCGCAGAAATTGGAAAAGGGTCGATTTGACGGAGCGTGGCATCTGCACTCTGAGGGCGCGACGGCAGATCTTTCCGGTGTTGCGGTAGGCGTCGATGAATCGGACACAGGGCGGACAGCAGTCGATATGCTCTTCGAGACGGCGGGCGGTATCGGAGCTGAGGTCACCGTCGAAATAATCCACCAGTAGATTTACGATTTCGTCGCAATTCATGGGGAGGGCGGGTGTTGGGTATGAGGGTAGGTGTTGGTAATGGGTGGTTGGGTAATGGGTATCAGGTGATGGGTGGTGCGTGGACGTCAATCGAGGTATTTGTTCAGGATGATGCCCAATTTTTCGCGGGTCCCGGGGCTGATGGCCTCAGGTTTCGTCATGATGGCATTTTGCAGACAACGGGATGCCTCGCATTTTTCTTCGCGCTCCAGAGGGATGGAGGGAATGACCCGCTTCAGGATGCCCCGCACGTTTTCGACGTTCTGGCGCAAGACGGCGATGACGTCGGCCACGTCCACTTCGTGGTCGTCTTTCCAGACGTCGTAGTCCGTGGGCAGGGCGATGGTGGCGTAGCACATCTCGGCTTCGCGGGCGAAGCGGGCCTCGGGCATGGCCGTCATGCCCACGAGGGAAGCGCCCCAGGAGCGGTGGAGTTCGCTTTCGGCGCGGGTGCTAAATGCCGGTCCCTCCATGCAGACGTAGGTGCCGCCGTCGTGGACCGTCAATTCGCCCTGCTCACGCACGGCGTCCAGAAAGACCTCGCGCAGCATGGGATGGAAGGGGTTGGTCAGGGTGACGTGGACCGCCAGATCGTCGAAAAGCGTCTTGGGTCGGCGGTAGGTCTTGTCGATGATATTGTCGGGGATCACCACGTCGCCGGGCACGATCTCCTCGCGCAGGGAGCCCACGGCGCTGACGCTGATGAGCCAGAAGACGCCCAGGCTCTTCAGGGCCCAGATATTGGCGCGGTAGGGGACGTTGGTGGGATTGTGTTCGTGGTGGTCGCCGTGGCGAGGGATGAAGGCCACGCGTCGACCCTGGTATTCGCCGATGCGCACCGGGGCGCTGGGAGCGCCGAAGGGGGTGACGATGTCCAGTTCTTCG
>SLPW01000062.1 GCA_007131755.1 Myxococcales bacterium
GCACATCTTTTGTGAGCTCCGGCTTGTCCAGGCGAAGGGCTGCCAGGGCGACTCCCAGGCTTCCCTCCACGAAGATGACCTCTTGTTTCGGATCGTAGCCGTCGACGGCATCCAGATAGGGAGCAAATCCCCCCTCGGAAGAGGCCCCGGATACGGAGAAATTCTCCACCGTATACTCCAGACTCCTGCGCGCAAGATCGGGGCGGTCGACGGACAACAGCCACAACGCCCCCCAACCTCCCGAGGTGTCCAGGGCGCGCCGGCGGTCGACTCCCTGGGCCTGCACGCCCATTGCAAAGCGCCCCTCATCGCCGATCCACAGCTTCTCCAGGATCCGCTCTCGCAGGCCCGCCTGCGCCGAGGCACGATGGGCGCGAAAGAATTTATGGACGTCGAATTGGTGCTCCGTGGACACAAATTCCACCGGCTCGCCAAGGATTCGCTCTCCCGTATTCGGATCGTGATGCCCCACCCCGGCGGCATAGAACTGGTCGGCCTCGGTGCTGTTTTTCTCCACGCGAGTGCTCTCGATATACGCCCGCGCCCCTTCGGCCGCCTCCAGCGCCTCCACGTCACCGGCCCACGTCCCATAATAGCTCAACGCCCATCCCGCCCAGGCCACAGCCCCGGTGCGCACGTACCCCTGGTCATAAAACCCGTCTTCGCGGGCCTCGAAGCTAAACCCCCAGGCGCCGTCCTCCATCTGCAGCGCCACCAGTGTGGTGGCAAGTCTGCTGGCCGTTTCGTATTCGCCGAGCCAGGAAAACCACAACAGTGCCAGGGCCTGATCGTAGAGATAGGTCCGCTCCATGAGTTGCTGCGGGCCGTCGGGAAAGGAATGGATCGCAAGCCCCTGGCGCCCCTGGCCGTCTTCGAACGGAGCCAGTTGAAGCCAGGCCTCGGCCTCGTGGCGAACGCATTCTACGAGCTGAGCATCGCTCATCACAATCTCCCCACAGGGGGCGCTCGAATCCTGGACCTGACCGGCCGCCCCGGGACAACCGACGAGCAGCGCCGTCATCACCACCAGAAAGGCGAAGCTTTTCATCTCGCCCCTCCTTCCAACAGTTGAAATCCCTTGCGCCGCACAAGCCCCCAGGACTCCACCCCGGCCAGATAGCGCACCAGGCCCTGTAGGCGAAAGAAGACCGTCGCCTGGCGATAGCCCAGGTTGAATAATAGGGTCACCCACAACAGCTTGAGTCTGCCCGACGCCTCCCCGTAGATATTGAAGGTCTCGTGGTCCACATACAGACTCTGCAAGGATACCAGCACGCCCCACAAAAAAATCGCCCCCAGAAGGGCCAACGCCACTCCCCAGGAGATAAATCCCGACACCACGGCCCACAAAAACCACAGATAACCGGCCACCTCCACCACGGGAGCCATGAACTTCAACACAATATACCAGGGCAGCACCACCACTCCCACCTTTCCGTATCGGGGATTGAAGAGCATCCTTCGGTGTTGCCACAGAGTATCGATGAGCCCCCGGTGCCATCGGTCGCGCTGGCGCGACAGGCTGGCCAGATCTTCGGGGGTCTCCGTAAAGGCGATCGGATCGGGAAGGTGGATGACCTGTCGGCGTCGTCCCGTCTCGTACTCCCGTCTGTGCAGCCGCACGATGAGCTCGATATCCTCCCCGATGGTATCGCGGAAGTATCCGCCGGCCTCCAGGACCGCCGAGCGCAAAAACAACCCCGCCGCTCCCGAGATGACCACGTTTCCTCCCAGAAGGTTGAACCCCATGCGCCCGAACAAAAAGGCGTTGAGGTATTCCACGATCTGGAATCGGGCCAGCCAGTTGTCCGGCACGGACACCTCCACTTTCCCGTCTCGGATCTTGTGGCCCCCATTTCCAATGCGCAACGTGCCCCCCACGGCCACCACCCCCTGCGGATCGTATAAAAAGGGTTCCACCATGCGCAGCAACGCGTCGGGAGACAGGATGGTGTCGGCGTCCACGCAGCACACCAGCGGACAGCGCGTGACGTTGATCCCCATATTGAGGGCGTCGGCCTTTCCCCCGTTTTCCTTGTCCACCACCCACAGCCGAGGGTCGCGACGGGAGCGATACAGCCGGCGAATCGGCTGGCAGGCAAGGCGGCGATTGACGTAGCGCTCCGTCGCCACCAGGTCGTAGGCCTCGATGAGGCGCTTCAACGTCTCGTCGCTGCTTCCGTCGTTGACCACGATCACCTCGTGGTCCGGATACTCCAGATCCAGAAAGCCCCGCACCGTATCGGCGATGTGGACCTCCTCATTATAAGCGGGCACGATGATGCCGACGGGGGGGGTCCTCTTTTCGGCCAAGACATGCCTGTCGAGCTCGCGCAGCGCCGCGCGCCTCCAGGTGCGGATCTCACGGGTGGCCAACAAGATCAGCACCGCCGTGGAGACGGCCATCACCAGGCAATAAAACAAGAAGAAATAATCGACATAGGTATTCATTGTGCCCCCCTGCCCACGGTCGTCGACTTTTGTCGTATCACCGGCGTCTGCTCCCCCGTAAAATGAGGAATCCAGCGCACGGCATTGTCCAGATACTCATGGAAATAACACAGCTCATCGTCCGTCGGCGTCGCCTCTCCTTCGATGGCCGCCGGATCCGATGAGGGTTCGGCGCCGTCACGACTCCAGAAGGCCGGATCGTTGAGGGCCCAGGCCAGAGTATTCAACCTCTCCTGGCTCGATCGGGTCGACAGAGATTTCGCCGCATAAGCGCGAACCTCCCAGGAGGGATCGGCCAACAATTCCTCGAGCAGACCGGCTGCGAATTCGTCCCCTCGCTGAGCGGCCGCAAGGCAAACCCCGACGCGAATGTCGACGTCCTCGCTGGCGCGCAACTTCCTCAGCGTATCCTCCAGCCCGTCCACGTCGCGCTCCGCCGCGCTCACCACCAGCGCCCTGCGCACCCGGCTGTCTCGGATTCGATCCAGCTCGGTGAGCAATCTCTTCAGCCGCACATCCTCCACCCCTTGCAACATGGCGTATACGGGCGACTCCATCAGGCTCGACGTCAACTCCAGGGCGTTCAGGGCATCTACGGCGTCGTCCATCTCACCACGGCGAACCAGAAGGTGGGCGCTCAACAGCCGGATCCGGGGATGATCTTCGAGCCCCTTTATCAACAGGGCCCGATCCCAGAAGCCGACCAGCGAGTACAGCCGCCGCATCGCCTCCAGCCGCCGCGTCCATTGTCGACTGCTCGCCAGGCGACGATCTCGATCCACATAGCCCAGGCGGGTGTACAGCCGGCTCGTCCTCTCCCACTCCCCGCCGCTGGCCGCCTCGAGTCGTTCCATGAGGGCTTGCCCCATCAGGCGCCTGTGGCTCCTTCGCCGAGGAGCGTCGCCGTCGGTGATGGCCTCCATCCCCTGTGCCTGCACCCGGTTCAGCAGTCGTTCCACCCGCCGGCGACACCCCTCGGTGATCTTCGCTTGCCTGCGATGGCGACCTATCTGGATCACCAGCGCCAGCGCTCCCATCACCACCAACCCCCCCAGCAAGGCCAGAATCGACCCCAATGTCCAGTACAGAGAGGAGAGAGTCCAGATCTCTACATCCATGGACGCAACCATAATCCCCCACTGTTCCCATTATTCACACCGCCGGCCCGAATGCAGACAGGTCGAGGCATCACTCTCGTTTTTGCCATCGATACGATCCGAACGGCCTTTTTGGCACCGAGGCTTGCCCGGAAAGCTACCACAGCCATCTTCGACGGCTTCGAGAGTCATTCGTATTTTCCGAAATGCTGCTTACTCTAATGATAAGAGCGAGCGAAAGGGGAGCAATCAATTTCGCGATTTCTGAGAATTCTAAACATCTCAGCAACAGAGGGGGACTCAACCAATGGACATGCACTGGATACGGGGAATTGCCTTGCTTCTGGCACTGATGGTGATCGCTCCGTCGGGATGCAATATCTCCGACGACGGCCTGCCACGCACACCGGATGAACCGCTTCCGTACGGAACGACCGACGACTTTCTGACCGTAAAGATCGATGGCGAATACCGTCCCATCTTCTTGCGCGGCATCAACCTCGGCGTGGCCGTGCCCGGGACGCGGGCCGGTGAGATGGCCGCCACCCGCGAGGACTACGATCGGTGGTTCGAGATGATGAGCGAGATGGGCTTTAACGCCATACGCGTCTACACCCTTCACTATCCCCGCTTTTACGAGGCCATCGACGAGTTCAATCGCAACAACCCCGACAACCCGCTGTACATCCTGCACGGAATCTGGCTCGACGAAGTGGAGGACAAATATCCCGACGAGGTGGATCTCTTCAATAAGTCGGACCACTTCGTCGAGGGGATCAACGAGGTGGTGGACTGTGTCTATGGAAATTGCGTCATCCACGAACGCATGGGACGGGCCTTCGGAGAATACGAAGTGGACGCCTCGAAGTGGGTGATGGGCTGGATCGTCGGTCGCGAGGTCTACGCCGAGGAGGTGCTCAATACAAATTTTATGAACCCCGAGGTGCGAAGCTTTGAGGGAGAGGCCTTTCGCATCGAGAACGCACAGCCCGCCGAGGTGTGGTGGACCCAAAAGCTCGATCATCTCGTCGACTATGAGAGAAGCCGCTACGGGGTCCAGCGTCCGGTGAGCATCTCCAGTTGGCCCACCCTCGATCCCATCGACCATCCCGTGGAAGACCCGGAAATGAGCAAAGAGGATATCGCCGTCATCGATCCCACCCTCATCGAATTGGTGGACGCCCCGGCGGGGATCTTCGCCACCTACCACGCCTATCCCTATTATCCGGACTATATCGTCGACGAGCCGGACTACCGAAAATACGAGGACGAATACGGGCCCAATTCCTATAAGGGGTATCTGGAGCGGCTCAAAGGCCACTATGAGGATATGCCCTTATTCATCGGAGAGACGGGGGTCGCCACCAGTTGGGCCGCCTCGCGCTGGGGATATGAAGATATGAACCAGGGGGGCCACCCGGAGGAAGACCTCGCCAAGGTGGGACCGCGGCTGATGAAGACCACCCTTGAAACGGGGACTGCCGGGGCAGCCTGGTTTGCCTGGATCGACGAGTGGTGGAAGAGCACCTGGATTACGGGCCCCGTGGACTACCCCAAGAAGCGGCGCGCCCAGTGGTATAATCTGGCCTGTCCGGAGCAAAATTTCGGTCTGTTGACCTATGATGTGCCGGAGCCGAAATTTCACTCCTTTCAGGCCGTCCACCCCGAGGGCCCGGTGCGCCATGTGGAGGCCGGTGCAAGCGCTGCCTTCTTCCACGTGCGCGTTCATCTGGGGCGCCCCTTGAGCGACGACGACACGCTGGTCATCGGCTTCGACACCTACCGCGCCGATCTGGGCGATTCCATCCCTCCCACCTTCGGGCTCGAGTCGACGGAAGAGCATCGCGGTGAGTCCATCCTCCCCGATGGCGAGGAGGCCGAGGACAACCGCCACGAATTCGCATTGGTCATCGAACCGGAGGACAGATCCGATCTCTACGTCACCCTGGCCTATGATCTCTTCGGTCGCCGCGCCTTTACCTCCGACGAGGAGCAACTGTACCGCTCCATCGCCACCGAGGGCGAAGCCTGGAGACTGGTGCGCTGGCAGAACAATCGCGAGCGCGGACCCTCCCTCGACGACATCTGGTACGACGCCACCTTCCACGACAAGGGGCATCTTCGGATGCGCCGCGCAGACGACGCTGCGAACAGCCACGACGCCGTCGTCCTCCACGACGATCACATCGATATCCGTATCCCCTGGACCTATCTCAACGTCGTCGATCCCTCCAATCACCGCGTCGTCCACGACGACCGCGAAACCCACTATGCCGGCTTCGACGACTACCGACTCGCCGAGACCACCGTCACCGAGGGGATCGCCCTGACGCTGAGCCTCAACGAAGAGATCTTGACCGAGACCGATCGCTTCCGATGGGAGGGATGGGACGAGGCTCCTGAGACGACGGAACGGGTCAAGGCGGGGGTGCCCGAATTCAGCGATACCCTCTGGGAGCTCCCCTACTGGATGGACTGAGGTCGTCCCAGAGTGCAGGCGGCCG
Source organism: Myxococcales bacterium (assembly GCA_007131755.1). GTDB lineage: Bacteria > Myxococcota_A > Bradymonadia > Bradymonadales > Bradymonadaceae > SLJM01. Next base: position 6,053 of record SLPW01000062.1, read on the forward strand.
GGACCCGATGGGGCCCCGGCCGCCTCAACTTCAACCCCTCATCCTTCAGGGATCAAGGCCCTGATAGGCCGTGGGATGGTAATAATGCACCGCCATGCCCATGGCATGGGTGTCGGCGTAGTTTTCGAAGTACTCGTCGAATACCTCGAACATCTCCAGGTAGCCGTTGTCATAGAACGACCACTCCGCAGGAGCGATCTCCGGCGGCCCGGTCTCGACGGCGAACATCACCGGGACCTGGTCCCACATCTCGAGGTTCTCCTCCACGCCCCCGACGAGGTTCATGCCATCGTGGTCCCCGTAGAAGAAGGAGGGATCGCCGTTAATATTGGGGCGATTGTCGTAGTAATTCATGATCGCAATATAGTCGACGGGGCTGTCGGGCCGATTGACGTACTCGTAGATTCCGCCGTCGTAATAGGCCCATCGCGCAACGTCGATGGAAAGCACCATCTTATGGCCCGTCTCCTCGGCGTATTCGTCGAGCGTCTCTCGGCAGGACTCCATGATGGCGTGCCACCGCTCGGTCCACTCGACATTATAGCCTCCGGGTCCGGGATTTTCGAAATACTCGTTGGCGTAGGGACCGGAGGTCACCGTAAAGGGCTCGATGTCGAGATGGACGCCTGCAAAGCGCTCCTCCACGTTTTCCGTGGTCAGGTTGAAGGTGACCACGTCCCGGCACTTCTGTTTGGGAACCTCGGCGTATTCGTCAGTAGCCAGCCAGATCCCCTGGGCGGCCAGATATTCCACGGCCACACCCTGATGGCTTGCACGCTGCAAGAACTGACGCATCATCGGTTGAAGGTCCGGGTCCAGCAGGGGATCCCAACTGACGGGACGGATCTCCTCATTGGGATCGACATAGGTATACCCCCTGGCCTCCATGAATAGGCGATCGATCGCATATTCTTCGTGTCCGTGGGGAGCGGCCATGAAGGTGAACAATTCGTCCTTTGCACCACCGGCATTGTCGAGCAGCCCCGTGGGATCCCACAACCACATGCCCATGGTGTTGATGTCGTCGAGGAAAGCGAGTTCGTCGTCGCTGCCGGGGTCCTCCCCGTTTTGCTCTTCGTCTTTCTCGTCGTCCTCTTCGTCTTTTTCGTCGTCTCCTTCGTCTTTTTCGTCGTCCTCTTCGTCCTTCTCGTCATCCTCTTCGTCTTTTTCGTCGTCCTCTTCGTCCTTCTCGTCATCAGCTCCATTCGAATCGGAGGGATCCCCATTCTCATCGGCGCTCTGATTGGTTTCGTCGTCCTCCAATGCATCCTCATTGCAGCCGGCGGCCACGAGAAGACTCAGGGAGATCAACAGGGCGAATCGTCGTAGCGACTTTCCTGCCATACCGTACCTCATGCGATCTATAACTCCTTGATTTTGCTCGGTTTTATCCCCGCCCAGGCAAACGTATCGCAAGAAGTTCGACGGAGATCAACCCCCCTTTTTTGATAAATTTTGTGCAGTAGAGTTTCCCAATTCTGCCGTAAGTGGCTGTAGACGGGACACAAACACGCCCCCAGACTTGCTCATTTGGGACGTGATCGCTCCTCTGATGACGACCACGCCGAGAGCGAACCCGACGAAGTTCAACCCCAAGATGTCGACAAAACGATTGTCCTGGAGGTCAGCGAACGCACCCAGATACTCGTCATCATCGCCGGGACCGTAGGCTGGCTTCTAATCCCCCTGCGTCTTCAACTAAAACGGGACGCGATTTAACCGAAACGCGGCACCGGCGAGATGCGGGGTGTGGATGATTCGATCATCGGCGGTGCCCGAGAGCCCATCGGGACCGGAGCGATAGGCGATGATGCTTCGGGCTGCCCACAAGTGGCGAAAACCTGCTCTGAGGTGAAACAAAAATCAGCCTTCGCCGTCGATCTGAGCAGAGTCGTCCGCCCCCCTGCGACGTCCAAAGCCGAAATATTCGAGGAGCTACGTGGAGCCACTTTTTCGGAATAAGTCCGCACTCTCCGCCCCCTGCGTGCCTTGGCCGCAGGTGAAGAAGAGTGGACTGCTGCAGTAGTTTCGCCCCCATTCCCGACCCTTCGACCCAAAATTAGAATATACCCGACCCTTATCACGTCAGAACCGCGCGACAACTGTGATATTGACCGCGGAGCCAGTGAAATGCGTGCCACCCTGCATCTTTCTCTCTTCACCTTTTTCTTCTATGCCTTCATCGCGACCTTTGCCACCACGGCGTGGGGAGCCCACGGCGATGCAGACGTTCACGTAAGCGATGCCCGCACGCTGACACCACAACAGGCGCAGCGACTGTCCGAATGGAATGGCCGCGTCCTGATCCTGAGAAATCTGGACAGCCTGAGCCCCGCTGCCGCCGGAAACCTGGCCAATTGGCAAGGCGACGTCCTCGTTTTCAGCCGGCTCTCCAACTTGAGCCCCGCCACTGCCGGCTCCCTCTCTCGCTGGAGCGGTACAACCCTGGCCATCAACGAACTCGAGGAGTTCACTCCAGCTACCGCGAGCTCCCTGGCGCGGTGGCAAGGAGACGTCCTCGAGCTCAACGGCCTCTCTCACCTATCCCCCGCCGCTGCCGGCTCACTTGCACAGTGGTCCGGCTTTCTACTCGAACTCAACGGCCTGCGCGAACTGACCCCGGCCACGGCGGGCTCCCTCTCCCAGTGGCGGGGACGCGAACTCGAACTCAACAGCCTGCGTAAACTGACCCCCGCCTCCGCCGGTGCTCTCGCGCAGTGGCGCGGCCAATATCTCGAACTACGAGGAATCGTTGAACTCAGCCCCGCAGCCCGCTCCAGCCTGTCCCGGTGGGAAGGTGGTCACCTGCTTTTGGGCGCTCCCTATTGACCTCGACGTTCAATCGCCGAATCCTCCCGCTCATATCAATTCGATCCCCTGGGCTGCCAGCATTTGGCGCGTCTCTTCCGGCCACAGACCGGCCTGAACCTGGCCGATATGGACCTTGCGAAGCAGCAGCATACACACTCGGGACTGGCCGATTCCACCGCCGACGGTCAGCGGCAGATCGCCCTCCAGAAGCTGGCGATGAAAGGGCTTATCTCGTTTGTCCTCTTCTCCTCGCAGCTTCAGTTGATACATCAGGGCTTCGGCGTCCACTCTGATCCCCATCGACGTCAACTCCAGGGCCTCTCCTCGCGCCGGATTCCACACCACCAGATCGCCGTTCAGTCCTCGCCCAAGCTCGGTCTTCGTAGACCAGTCGTCGTAGTCCGTGGCCCGCACGTCATGGGGCTCACCGCTGTTTAGGGGATGTCCGATGCCGATGAAAAAAGTAGACCCCTTCTCCTTTACCCAGGCCTCCTCGCGCTGCGGGGAGCTCAGATCGGGATAGCGATCTTCGAGCACCTGGGTGTGAACGAAGCTCAACTCGTCGTCGAGCACCGGCTCCACCCCGTATTCGGCTTCCAGCGCACTCTGAGTCTCCAGGAGCGCGGCGTAGATGGAACGCACCACTTCCTTGAGAAAGGGAATCCTGCGGTCCTCGCGCCGCATCACCTGTTCCCAGTCCCACTGGTCGACGTAGATGCTGTGAACGGGACTGAGCTTTTCTTCTTTTCGAATCGCCCGCATATCGGTGATCAACCCCGTACCGGGCCTTCTCTTCAGCCGCCCCAACTGGTGGCGCTTCCACTTCGCCAGACTGTGTACGATCTGAAAGGGCTCGCCAATATCGGTGGGCGTGAACTTGACCGAAGACTGCGTCCCCGCCAGATCGTCGTGAAGCCCCGTACCGATGGGAATCGCCGGCGGAGCGTCGATCTCCATCAGCCGAAGCCGAGCGGCGAGCTCACCGGAGAATGTGCGCTTTACGAAGGCCGTCGCCTTCTGAGTGGTCGTATAATCGAGATCCTTCTGTGCTTTTGCTATCTGCATAGTGAGCTTTCTACTCCGCTGGTTTTCCGGTCCTTACGCCCGATGATGGCAAAAATCCGACCTCGAAGCGACTGGAATCAACGACCTCAGACACTCCCGAAATTCCCCGACTTACAAAAACGGCTTTCAAAAGTTCACCCCACACTCACGTGCCATCGAACTCGAGACCTCCACACAGCAATTCGAATAACCACTTCGCCCCCTCATGACGCATATCGGGCCGTCTGGCCACAGAATAATCCACGGTGGGAAATCCCCTCACCGGTATGCCCACCAGACCGCTCGGCACCGAGACGCAGTCGTTGATGACGGTGATTCCCATTCCGTAGGTGACAAAGCGCATCATCAACTGCCAGCCCGTGGCCTCGACGCCGACCCTCCAATCTTGAGCCAGCACCCGCGCTGTGCTCACCCGGTGGGGTTTGCCGTCCGGCGCGATCACCAGCGCTTCCCCGTCCAGATCTTTCGGATCGAGGACTCTACGCTGCGCCAGGCGATGGTCTTCGGGCACGACCACCATCTGTCCTACCTGGCGCCACCTGTGGAGTTGTAGCCCCCCGGCGCCGGTATGAAAGACACCGACCGCCAGGTGGGCCCGCGCCTTCCGGACCGCCGCCGCGGCCTGCGGCGCGCGCTTCGTCAACAGCCGCAACGCATACGGCCCCTCGCGCGCCCTTAGAATCGCCGGACCCAGAAGGTGTAGAAACGCCCCCGGCCCGGAGGCCAGCACCACCGGGCTCGTCCTATTGCCGGGCTGGCTGACGATGCTGATTCTGGTCGTCGCACTCGCCATCTTCATCGCCCGTCGCATGAGCGCGAGTCGACCCGTATAAGTGGGGAGCAATCGAAGAAGATCACATCCGCCCCCCGGCAGCGTTCGAATATACCGGCTCCCGACCGCGTCAGTACCCTGCGACAAATCTGGCACCGATCGGGAGCCAGCGAAATGCGTGCCATTCTTTATCTTGCCATCTTCACCCTCTTCATTTTTGCCTGCACCGCGACGGTTGCCACCTCCGCGTGGGGAGCCAACGGCGATGCAGGCGTTCACATAAGCGACGCCCGAACGCTGACACCTCAGGAGGCCCAGCGGCTATCCGAATGGCGTGGCGAGGTACTGATCTTTAGAAATTTCGAGAGCCTGAGCCCAGCCGCCGCCGGCAACCTCGCGAATTGGTCGGGCGACGTCCTCGTCTTCGACCGACTCTCAGACCTGACCCCCGCCACCGCGGGCGCTCTCTCCCAATGGCGCGGCCAGTACCTGGAATTGCTCGGAATCCTCGAACTCAGCCCCGCAGCCCGCTCCAGCCTATCCCAGTGGAGGGATCATCACCTGCTCCTCCCGGCCTCGCACGGACCATAAATAACAGAATATCCTAACGCGCGTTCGAATACTCCCAAGCGAGAAAGCGACCGAGAGAGCCGCACCGCACACCGACCGACGCCATCGAAGGCATCCCACAAGCCGCACACCGGCCAACGCCATCGAAGACATCCCACAAATGGTCGTTTGCGCCGTTGTGCAGGCGCCGCAAATAGACGACCGTGGGATAGCCTCGATCGTCGTTCACTCCTCGACGCCAACCCGAAAGCGACGGTACGAGGCGAATGGACGTCCGTCTATTTGCGGCGCAGGAACGGCGGCGCGTAAGGCCCGCATTTGCGGGGAGGTGAAATCGGCGGATAGAGGTTCGTGCAGACTGCCCTGGCACCCCGCAACCCTGATATACCATCCCCTGAGCACCCCGTTGGAGCCACCGACGCCCTGGGAAGCCAAGATCCAAAAAACCCCACGAAACAGCTAAGGTTTCGTGGGGTTTCCGTTAAGTCGGAGCGCCCGGATTTGAACCGGGGACCCCTTGCACCCCATGCAAGTGCGCTACCATACTGCGCCACGCTCCGAGATTTTTGCCGGCGGCGATTTTTTCCGCCGCGCGGGGCCCACCGTTAAAGCAGAAAGTCGGCGGGGCGTCAAGGGTTCTACGAGTGAATGTCCGGTTCCGACCTCTGATGCCCCACTTCCGACCTCCGTAAGCGTCTTGAAGTTTGATGGGCGACGGTCCATCATGGCCCGTCGTGGCCCAGTGATGGTCGCCGTGAACAGAGGTAATAACGGGGTGCCCGGGTCGTATATTTCCGAGGTATGGACGTGCGAAAAGTTGTAGCAGTGGCCAATCAAAAGGGTGGGGTCGGAAAGACGACGACCTCCGTCAATATGGCGGCGTGCCTGGCCGGAGAGGACTGCCGGGTATTGCTCATCGATCTCGATCCGCAGGGAAACGCCACCAGCGGGCTGGGCATCGATCGACACGAATGCGATCGCAGTGTCTATGATGCACTGGTGGCCGAGGAGTCGCTGGAAGACCTTCGCATCGAGACGGCAACGAAGGGCCTGGAGCTCGTGCCCAGCACGGCTGATCTTGCGGGTGCTCAGATCGAGCTCGTCGATCATCCGCAGCGCGAATTTCAGCTTCGGCGGGCCCTCGACGAATTCGACGCCGAATACGACTTCATCATCCTCGACTGTCCGCCATCTCTCGGGCTGTTGACGCTCAACGCTCTGGCGGCGGCGAATACGGTCCTCGTTCCGATACAGACCGAGTACTACGCCCTGGAGGGGCTGGGACACCTTCTGAATACGGTGGAACTCATCCACGAGCACCTCAACCCGGCGCTGAGCCTGGAGGGGATTCTGCTCACCATGTACGACGGACGCACCAATCTTAGCGAGCAGGTGGCCGACGAGGTCAACACCCACTTCGGCGATCTGGTCTTTGAGACCATCATTCCGCGCAACGTGCGCCTCGGCGAGGCGCCTTCGTTTGGGATGCCGATTACGGAGTACGCCGGCTCGTCGCGGGGAGCACGCTCCTATCGCGACTTCGCGCGCGAATTTCTGGAGCGAAACGGCCATGATCGCTTTCACGACGCGGCCTCCTGAAGTGTCTCCTACTGCACACCGCTTTTCTCCCCGCCCCACTCTCGGCCCACGGAGAATCCCTGATGAGTAATTTCGACGACAAATCGCCGCGGCGCCGGCGCGCTCTCGGCAGAGGACTGGGTGCGCTGATCCCGGACGAGCCGAAGGAAAAAGACAGAAAACGCCAATACGTCCATCTCCCCACAGCACAGATCGACGCTGCTCACCGCCAGCCGCGCACAAGCTTCGACGAGGGACGCCTTGCAGAACTCGCCGACAGCATCCGAGAAAGCGGCCTCATCCAACCGTTGGTGGTGCGTGAGCGCCAGGGGCGCTACGAACTCATCGCAGGAGAGCGCCGCCTGCGGGCCTGCCGCATCGCCGGCATCGACGAGGTGCCGGCGGTCATCAAGGACGTCACCGACCTCGAGGCCTATACCCTGGCGCTGATCGAGAATATCCAGCGCGAGGATCTCAACCCCGTCGAGGAGGCCCTGGCCTACCGAAAGCTCCTCGATGACACCGGCGCCACTCAGGCCGAGCTCGCCGAGCGAGTCGGAAAATCCCGCTCCGCTCTGGCCAATTCGGTCCGTCTCCTCGATCTCCCCGACGAAGTCCTGGATCTCTTGGCTGCCGGAGAACTCAAGTCCGGTCACGCCCGCGCTCTGGTCGCCCTGGACGAAGCGGACGCCCTGCAGCTAGCCAGGCGCATCGTCGACGAGTCCTGGTCGGTTCGAAAGACGGAAGAAGAGGTGCGAAAGCTGAGATCCGACGACCAGAAGCCATCAAGCCCGAAGAAGTCGCGCTATCGAGACGACGCCCTTGTCCGTGACCTCACGGAGCGCCTCCAGCACAGCCTCGGCACCCGAGTAAAGCTCAAAGACCGCTACGGGAAGGGAAAGATCGAGATCCACTACGACGACGTCGACGTCCTCCAATCGGTGCTCGATCGCATCCTCGACGAATAATCTCAAAATTTTCGAAAATAGTTGAAATCCGATTCCGATTATCCCATGGTCGTCATTGGAGGCGTGAAAGCCCCTTCGGATCTGTTCGCAAGGTGAGAGAGGCGAACGACCGATCGGTCCCTCCATGACCTGTGGGCGACATCCCCGTCGCCGCTTTTCGGGCTTTCACTCAGGAGAGGAGAAAAACTCGAGGGGGTCGTGCACCTGCGACCATCAAGTGATGTGGTTGTCCATACCACCGAGATCGCGAGTGCATGAACTCTTGAAGTCCATTCAACTCCTGAAACCGGAAAGGAAAGGAAGAGGTCATGAACTGGAAGAAAAAACTGACAACGACGGGGCTCGCAACAGTCCTCATCGCCGCCTCCACGGGTTGCCCCAGCGATCCGGAGGAGATCGGCAATGACGACACTCCCGTCTTCGAACCCACACTTGAATCCTTCGAAGTCTCTCCGGCAGCCGTGACGTCGGGCACCGACGTTCACGGCGACAGCGTTCAGGGAGAGGTCTTGCTTGAATGGGAGGCCGAAGACGCCGAGGCGATCCTTATCTTTGCCAACGACTCGGAGCTCGATCTCTCCGATTGCGCCCCGGCCGACGGCGGGGACTGCCTCGACGGCGGAAGCCTGGTCCACGAGCCCGACGAGGACACGACCTACCGCATCGAAGTGTTGAGCGACGCCGACGCCGATTGCGAGATCGACGACGGAGAGGCGCAAAACACAGACCTATGCGCCTCGGACTCGGCAGACGTAGAGGTCTTCGCCCCTGCTCTTCTCAGCCTGGATCGAGAGGACGATCGCTTTCCGCAAGACGAGGAATTCGCCGTCGAATTCGAGGTCGAGAACGCGCGGGACTTCGAGATCGGAATCGTGGGAGACGACGGCGCTCTCGAAGAGATCTGCGAGATCGACGGCAGCGGTGTCTGCAGCCGCCCCGACGCCAACAGTGGCGAGCTGACCCTCAGCGGCCTCGACAGCTCCATTACTCTGTCTGGCTGGGCCGAAAACGGCGCCGACGACGATCTAGGCATGGTGGACGTCGGAGACGTGGAGTTGACCCTTCACCCTGAAGGTGTACCCGTGATTCGCTACTTGCGCGCCACTCCGGCCCATGTGCCCTTTGGCGGGGAGACCACCCTGGAGTGGGAGACCGAGGATTCGGAAGAGATCGAGATCACCTCGGGCTTTAGCGATATCATCGAGACCGATCTGTCGGAGTGCTCCGAGATCGACGAAGATGGCCAGGGCTCTTGCGATGTCCGATTTCAGGACGTGGTCCTCGAAGATCTCGACTCCGTCAGCTTCACCGCCGTCGCTTTCAGCGAGGATGCACAGGAGTCCGATCCCTTCGAGATCAGCATTGTCCTCGGACACTCCCCGAATATTGAGGAATTCGACGTCACCGACGATGCCTTCCGGGCCCTGCCCGCCGACGGCGGCGATATCGAGCTGATGTGGGATATCGCTCACGATCCCACCCATCTGGTGTTGACCGCCGATGGAGAGACCATCCTCGATACCGACGATGATACGGGCGTCGAATTCTGCCAGAGCAGCGGCCCCGAGTGCGACCTGAGCTCCGATGTCTTCGCCGTCGAAGACGTCACCGAACCGACGACGTTTACCCTGACGGCGACCAGCCCCATCGGTTCCGACAGCGCCTCCGTCAACGTCTCCGTCGAAGGAGCGCCGGAGATTCTCACCGTTACAGTAGACGGTCACGACGTGCTGGACGAAGCGGCCGTTGTGGACGCCGAGTCAGCAACACTGGAATGGACCACGGAGGATGCGGACGCCGCGCAACTGGCACGGGCCGACTCTCCCGAAGGTGGATGTGATTCCTCCGACGCGGACTGGAACGACGTCGACGACTTCAACGAAGATCCCTCCGGCGACTTCGAGATCTCCGGACTGGATCAGGCCGAGGAATGTTTCCGACTTACCGCCAGCGAAGACGAAGCCGGACAGTCGGCGTCGGTGACCTTCAAGATCGCCCGCGCGCCCCTATTGACCAGCTTCGACGTCGATCCCACTACCACCTCTCCCGGTGAATACGTCACACTCTCATGGGAAGCTCCCTTCGCCTCCGAGGTCGGCGCAGACTCTCCCGACATAGGACATATCAACGCCGACCATCTCGAAAACTGCACTGAAGTCGGCGAGGATTTCCAGGGAAGTTGTGAGGTTCGCATCTCCCCGGGAACTTCCGCAAGTGACGTCACCTTCACCCTTCACTCCATCGGCTTCGACGGGCTGGAATCCGGTGAGGAAAGTGTCACCGTCTTCCTCGGCTCTCCCCCGGAGATCGACCTATTCTGTGGCCAGGCGGAGTCTGACGACCAATGTGGTTCTACCACCGTCGCCCTCGACGATGTCGAGGACATCACCCTTGAATGGGAATTGGAGGCCAGCAACGCCACTGAGTTTTCCATCGTCGACGACGGTGGAAACGTGGAGTTCGAGACGACCGATCCCGACCAGACGGGCTCTATCGTCGTCCCCGACGTGGAAGACACCACCAGTTGGACCCTTAATGTCTCCAACGATTTCGGCAGCGATAGTGCTTCGGTCACCGCCTTCTTCGGCCCCGTCATCGAGGTATTCGAAATCAACGGGATCGATGCTCTCGACGCCGGCACCGACCGCGATGATGCCGTCGAAATCGCCACCGGTGACGCCGACCTCGAGTGGGAGACCTTCGACGCCGACGACACCAGCCTCGAATACGGCGACCTCGACGCCGAAGCCACCTCCTGTGACGAGGTCAACGGCTGGACCGAGATCGCCACCGGGGGTGCTGACGACTCGCATCTTGAAGCGGGCATCTCTCAGAACGGTTGCTTCCGTTTGACCGCCAGTAACCCTCAACAGTCGAGCTCGGTCACCGTCTTCGTGCGCAACTTCCCCTACGTCTCGGCCGCCATCACCACCAGCGAAAGTAGCGTCAGTGGTGAGGACGGAGGCTCGGTCACCATCAGCACCAGTGTCTTCGGTGCCGAATCGGTGACCTTCCGGGCCCGTTATTACGATGATTCCGAGCCCGGAGAAGAGGATGAACCGAGCTCTACGGAACTGCTCGAAAGTTGTACCGAGTCCGGAATCGGCAGTGAGGCCGTTGAGGACAACGTCAGTTGTTCTCACGTCATGAGCGGCCGTACCTGCGATGGTGTCGGTGTCGGTGGCGCATGCCTCGGGTGGTCCTACGATCCCCCGCAGGGCACGGAGCTCGTCGAATACGAGGTCTGTGTCTTCGACGCCAACGGCGACAGTAGTTGTGACCTCACCGAACCCGGTGAAAACGTCGAGATCAACTGATGAGTTGAACTATGGGGCGGTCGGGTCTTCCGGCCGCCTTCGACCACAAAAAACCGGCCGGCTCCAATCGGAGTCGGCCGGTTTTTTTCATCTTATCAGCCCCCCTGTCACACCGGTCGCACACCGCATTTTCGATAGGGCCGCTCCACCGTCTTGTTCTGAGCCAACTCCAGGCCGGCCATGATATAATCACGGGTCTCCCGGGGATCGATGACCTCGTCGATGAGTCCACGCCCGGCCACCTTGTAGATATCGATGAAGGGCTCGATGGCGTCGACGAGTTGCTGCTTCATCTCGTCGGCGTTCGGATTGCCCTCGAGCATCTTGCGCGCAAAGATAGAGACCATCCCCTCCGCCCCCATCACGCTTATCTCGGCGGTGGGCCATGCCACCAGCAGGTCGGGCTCGTAGGCCTTTCCGCACATCACGTAATAACCTGCACCATAGGCCTTTCGCACGATGACCGTGATCTTCGGCACCGTCGCTCTCGCCACCTCAAACAACATCTTCGCTCCGTGGCGGATGATCCCCTCCTTTTCCACCTTACTCCCTATCATGAACCCCGGGACGTCCTGCAAAAAGACCAGCGGGATATTGAAGCTATTGCACAGGTTGACGAAACGAGCCGCCTTGTCGGCGGCGTCGTTATTGAGCACACCACCCCAGAATTTGGGATTATTTGCCACGATCCCCACGGAACGCCCGCCGATTCGAGCAAAGGTGGTGATAATATTTCGGGCAAATTTGGGCTTCATCTCGAAGTGCTCTCCCCCGTCGACGATGCATTCGACGATATCGTGCATATCGTAGGCCCGGCGCTTTTGCTCGGGCAGAATGTCGAGCAACTTCTCGCGAATCTCTCCTCCCTCGTCTCGCTCGGGATCCTCTTCGAAATCGGCCTTTGCCTTCGGCGGACCCTCGGTGCAATTCTGGGGAAAATAGCTGAGGTATTCTCGGATGGAGTCCAGGCACTCCTCGTCGGTCTTGAACATCTGATCGGCCACTCCGGAGTGTTTGTTGTGGATCTTGGCCCCACCCAGGTCTTGCTCGTCCACGTCTTCACCCACGGCTGCCTTCACCAGCGGCGGCCCGCCCAGGGCCATCGAGCTCGTCCCCTTCACCATGGGCACGTAGTCGGCAAGCCCGGGGATATAGGCCGTTCCCGCGGCTCCGGGCCCTACCATGGCCGCCACCTGGGGCACCACACCGCTCATCGTGACCTGTTCTCGGAACAAATAGCCCGAGTCGGCAAATAAAGATATCTGCTCCCCGTCGATGCCCGAGCCCCCATGGACACGGGCCCCGGCGGAGTCGATAAGCCAGACCATGGGCACCCGGTTCTTGAGCGCGAACTCACGAGCCCGGGTCACCTTCAACTCGCTGATATCGCCGATGGAGCCGCCGAGGACCGTAAAATCGTAGGCGGCGCACACGGCGATACGTCCGTGGATCTTGCCAAAGCCCGTGACCACACCGTCGGCCGGCGTACGCACGTCCTCCATGGGAACGGGCTTTCCGTTGGAGTGAAAGAAGGCATGTTGGCCGAATTCGGTAAATGTACCGTCGTCGAAGAGGTAGTCGATGCGTTGACGAACGTCCAACTTTCCCCGGTCGTGCTGGCGTTTGACACGCCTTTCACCGCCCATCTTGTAGACGTCTTCTCGTTTCTCACGAAGCTCTTCGACCAGTTTTCGCATCTTCTCGTTGACCTTGCCCATCACACTCCTCCGGAGGCGTTGTTTAAGTGAACACTAACATGACAGAAGGAGCATAATCAGCGCCCCCCTTTGGTGCAAGGGCTGAACTGCGGGTAGTGGGTAGTGGGTAGTGGGTAATGGGTGATGGGTGCCGAAGCGCATGACGTTGATAGCAAATCGTAGTCCCCGGGTGACCGCAGTCCGGAAGCCCGGGAATCGAGTCATTGATGTTCGATGGTGGCCGTTCGACCATAAAGGCTGGTATCGATCTCGTGACAAAGAAGTGATTTCGTTAGATTTGGACGAAGAATAGGAGCAGTATGGAGACTCTAGTACCGAAGAAACATCGCGAACTATTGACCGATATCGGCTTGCTGATCATGCGGCTGTGGGCGGGATTGATCATGATTTACGCCCATGGTTGGGGGAAATTGGTCAATTTCTCCGAGCGCGCCGACGCCTTCCCCGATCCCCTGGGGATTGGAAGCACGGCCAGCCTCGCACTGGCCGCCGGTGCCGAGGTCTTTGCCGCCCTGTTGCTGGCGGTGGGTCTAGCGACGCGAATCGTCGCCGTTCCGCTGTTGATCACCATGCTGGTGGCCGCCTATGCCCACGCCATCATGTGGGGCGACCCCTTTGGGGACTACGAATTGGCACTCTTCTTCGCCACGGCTTATCTGATGTTCATATTCACCGGGCCGGGAAAATTCTCGCTGGACCATCTCGTCGAACAGCGCAGGAAATCGGATTGAACCAACGCCACGGCTGATCCACACTCGACGTCATTGAAACCCGTCTCTTACGTCGCAGGATGAGTCATGGACCGGATCGTCGCATTTCTTCGCCGCATTGAGATCCACTGGTGGATCCTCTTCGGGATGATCGCCGGTTTGCTCTGGGGTCTATATCTCCACGAGATGCACTACGAGGTGCTGCTGGAGCAGGCCCGTGAGAACGTGCTGGGCCCGGAGTACACCGAAGAGGAGCGCATCGCCGAGGCCCGGGCCATTCGCGACGAGTTGCAACGGCTCTTCGCCGACACCACCGGAGGAGCTGCGGCACAGGGCATCGCGCAGATTTTCTTGGCCCTGCTTCAAATGGTGGTGATCCCCCTGGTGGTGGCCTCCCTTGTGTGTGGTGTCACCAGGATGAGTGACTTCGGGCGATTGCGCCGCATCGGCGGACGCGCCGCCGCCTGGTACGTCACGACGAGCTTCATGGCGATTACGGTTGGACTGGTGCTGGTCAACCTCATCCGTCCCGGCCAGGGGGTAGATGTGCCGATCGCTCTGGACGACGTGGACGTCCCCGACCCAGCCGGGGCGTGGGAGATGATGCTCAGTATCATCCCACCGAATGTGGTGGAAGCGGCGGCGAATTTCGATTTATTGCCGCTGATCTTCTTTTCACTGCTCTTCGGCATCTTCGCCCTGCGGGTCGACGACAAGCACCGAGAGACCATCTACGCACTCTTCGAAGCCGTCTTCGAAGTGATGATGAAGATGACCCTCTTCGTCATCGCCCTGGCTCCCGTGGGCATCGCCGCCCTGATCGCCAGACTGCTGGCCACAACCGGCGTCGACGTCCTGTGGGGAGTCGCCGGCTATGCAGCCACGGTGGCGGCGGCGCTGGCTGTCCATTTCTTTGTCGTCCTCCCCCTTCTGTTGTGGATCCTGACGCGGCGAAATCCATACCGGGTCATGCACGCCATGGCGGCGACCCTGGTGACGGCCTTCTCCACCGCGTCCAGCGCCGGGACCCTGGGCGTTACGCTGGAGCAGACCGAACACCGGGTGGGAGTGGACAACAAGGTCGGCGGCTTCGTCCTCCCCCTTGGAGCGACGGTGAATATGGACGGCACCGCGCTCTACGAATGCGTCGCCGTACTCTTCGTGGCTCAGATCTACGCCGCCGCCCATCCCGAGTTCGCCCTGACGTTTGGCGTTCAGCTTACGATCGTCATCCTCGCCCTGATGGTGAGCATCGGCGCCGCCGGGATTCCCCACGCCGGCCTGGTGATGATGGTGATCATCTTCGAAGCCGTCGGTCTCCCCCTGGAGTTGATCGCCCTGCTGTGGGCCGTCGACCGTCCACTGGATATGGCTCGGACCATGGTCAACGTGTGGAGCGACACCGTGGGAGCCGTCATCATCGCCCATCACGAAGGCGCAATTGACGAGGAAGTCCTCTTCGCCGGGCAAGATACCCCCGCCGATGGCGCGACCTGAGGTGTGGGTTATGGTGGGTGCGGAGCCTGCTTCGAGCGAGGACCGAGGAGCACCCGATCCATGGCAAACTCACCTTCGGAGTCGACGTGAAGCAGCGCCGCCGTGCGCTGGTGGTGAAATCCCTGTCGCCCGGCTGCACCGGGGTTGATCCACAGCGTGCCCTGCACCCGTCCCACCACGAAGATGTGGCTGTGACCGACGATGAGGGCGTCCGGTCTTTCACGGCGAATGAGTTGACGTGCCGCCTTACGGGGACGCTTTGGCGAGCCGGCGATATGGAGAGCAGCGATTCGCTTTCCGGCGACCTCCAATATCTCTTCCAGGGGAAGGAATCGCAGCTCCCCGCCGTCGATATTGCCCCTGACGGCCGTCGTCGGGGCAACTTTGCGCAGATCATCCAAGACCTCCACGGACCCGATATCCCCGGCATGAATAATGTGGTCCACCCCTTCGAAGACATCCACCAACTCCGGATCCAGCCAGCCATGAGTGTCTGAGATCAGACCGATGGTCGTCCTATTTGTCCGTCGATCAGTCTCCATCGACGGTCTCCTCCGAGGTCGAACCGTCCTCATCGGTCGGCATATTCTCTCCGTCGGCCTCGAACTCCTCCAAAGAGATCCCCATTCTGAGCGCCCTCTTGCGCCACTGATCTCGTGCCACTTTGCGCATATCCTGTTCGACATCGGACTCGTCGACGATCTCGAGGCCCAGAAGCGTCTCGACGACGTCCTCCATGGTCACCACCCCGGCGACGCCTCCATATTCGTCGACGACGACGGCGATATGCTGCTGGCTCGTGACCAACACTTCGAAAAGCTCGCGAACCGATTGATGCTCGGGAACGAAGACCACCTCCCGTCTGAGTTCTTCCAGTTGAGTGGAGAAGCGGTCCTGTGCCATCTCCAGGAGCAGGTCCGCCTTCAGGACGTACCCCGTCATATTGTCCATGCGGTCGCGATATACGGGGATGCGCGAGAATACCGGATCGGGATGGTCGTCGAAAAACTCGCGCACCGTCATCGACTCCTCGGCGGCCTGGACGACCGTCCGTGGCGTCATGATATCTTCGACCTGTAGGTCCCCGAAGCGAAGGATATTCTGCAATAGGTGGGACTCACCGCGCTCGACGATTCCCTCTTCGTAGCCCAGCTCCGTCATGGCCGACATCTCCTCACGACTCAATTGAGGCGGGGCCTCTTCCGGTGAGAACAACTCCATCAACCACTGCGCCACGACCACCAGGGGAAAGACCGTGAGCCGCAACAGGGGCAAGATACGTGACATCCAGGGAGCGAGCGCTCGCCAGTGGGTCGCCCCCAGCGTCTTGGGGATGATCTCGGCCATATAGAGAATGGCCAGCGTCAACAGTCCCGACGCCACAGCCACGTAGGCATCGTCCCACAGGTATTGGGCCTGGGCTCCCACGCCGACGGCCCCCACCGTATTTGCGATGGTGTTGACGCTCAGGATCGTCGCCAGGGAGCGATCGATATCGTCTTTGAGCCGCCGCAATCGGTCGCCGCAGGGGTCGCCTTCGGCCTGCTTGGCGGCGATAAATGAAGGCGTCACGCTCAAGAACACCGACTCCAGAATGGAGCACAAAAAGGAAGTCCCCAGCGCCAGCGCGGCGAATAACAACAGCAGTGTCATGATTCGCCGCCCCTTTCCACATCACCACTTACAAACCGCTTCCCCACCGCGCGAAGAGCCACAACATCAGCCATGACCTGGCGCGAAGAATCATCGGAAGCGTCGCTGGGAAGCAATCGGGTACGCCCAGCTATTTCCTCATCAGCATCCAAAATCCGATTCCTCCATTGGCGTAACGGCAAAAAGCGGCGCTCCCAAAGTCTTCCCTCGGGCAGCGCCGCTTCTCGTCGTCTCATTTTCTCCCAATTACCGGGACAGAATGTCAATCTCAGGAGTTGGCTTCTTCACGCCGTTTTTCCTCGATCAACTCTTGCTGAATCTGCGCTGGTACGGGAGAGTATTTTTCGAATTCCATCGAAAACTCGGCCTTGCCCTGCGTCGCCGAGCGAAGGCTGCTGGAGTAGCCGAACATCTCCGACAGCGGCACCTCGGCGGTGATGATGGCAAAGCCGTGGCGCGTCTTCGATCCGGTGATCATCCCCCGCCGACGGTTCAGTCCGCCCAGGACGGAACCGGAGAATTCCTCGGGAGACTCTACCTCCACCTTCATGATGGGCTCCAGGATGACCGGGTTGGCCTTCATATATGCCTTGTTGAAGGCCTGACGAGAGGCGGTGCGAAACGCCATATCCGAGGAGTCGACGGAGTGATGATCCCCGTCGTTGATGCAGGCCCGTACATTGACCACGGGAAAGCCGATGAGACCGCCCTCTACCATGGCGTCCTGAAAGCCCTTATCACAGGCGGGCTGGAAATCGCGGGGGATGACACCGCCGCGAATCTCATTGACGAATTCGTAGCCCTCGACCTTGTCACCGCCATCGTCGGCCTCTTCGGCTTCCTCGAGCGTCAGGGGCTCGAGATATCCGACGACGCGGGCGTATTGGCCGGATCCACCGGTCTGCTTTTTGAGGGTGTGGTCGAAATCGGTGTGGGCGGTGATGGTCTCCCGATAGGCGACCTGCGGTTCACCGACCTCGATTTCGGCCCCGTATTCTCGGCGAATGCGCTCGATATACACCTGAAGGTGCAGCTCACCCATTCCACCGATGATGGTCTGGCCGCTCTCTTCGTCGCGCGAGACCTGGAAGGTGGGGTCTTCTTTCGCGAAGCGGTTGAGGGCCTTCGAAAATGGCTGGTAGTCCTTCGTGCTCTTCGGGGCCACGGCGAAGGTGATCACCGGCTCCGGCACGAACATGGACGTCATCGTCACGTCCACGTCGCCATCGGTGAAGGTGTCTCCCGAGGCACAGTCGATGCCGAAGAGAGCGACGATATCGCCGGCTTCGGCCTTCTCGATCTCGTGCATCTCATCGGAGTGCATGCGCACCAGACGTCCCACCTTGTGCTTCTGGTCGCTCGACATATTGTAGATGTCGTCGCCCTTCTCCAGAGTTCCCTGGTAGATACGGCAGTACGTCAACTGACCGTAGCGCCCGTCTTCGAGCTTGAAGGC
This sequence comes from Myxococcales bacterium, assembly GCA_007131755.1. Lineage (GTDB taxonomy): Bacteria > Myxococcota_A > Bradymonadia > Bradymonadales > Bradymonadaceae > SLJM01. Next base: position 24,168 of record SLPW01000062.1, read on the forward strand.
CAGCATCACCAGCGGCTTTTCCGGATCCGGTTCCAGCTCCACGACCTCGTCTTCGTCTTCGCGATTCAACGCCTCGTATTCCATCTCCAGCGGGCTGGGCAGAAACTTGACCACAGCGTCCAACAGGGGCTGTACCCCTTTGTTCTTCAGCGCCGTCCCCATGAACACCGGAGTGAGGTTTCGAGCCAGGGTTTCGCGGCGAATCACGGGCTCCATCACCTCCGCCGAGACCTCCTCTCCTTCCAGATAATACATGGCCAGTTCGTCATCGAGATCGGCCAGGGCTTCCACCAATTCCTCGCGGCGTTTTTCCATCTCGTCGACGAGCTCTTCGGGGCAGTCCTCTTTGCGGATCTTTTCGCCGTGCTCCCCGTCGAAGTAAATCGCCTGACGATTCAACAGATCCACCACTCCTTCGAAGCGGTCTTCCAACCCGATGGGAATCTGCAGCGCCACTGCGTTGTGCTTCAGCTCTTCGCGAAGCTCATCGATGACGTTGAAGGGATTGGCTCCGGCGCGGTCACACTTGTTGATAAATGCGATATTGGGCACCGAGTAGCGCCGAAGCTGGCGGTCCACAGTGATGGACTGCGATTGAACTCCCGAAACGGAGCACAGCACCAGGATTCCTCCGTCGAGAACGCGAAGGGCGCGTTCGACTTCGATGGTAAAATCCACGTGACCCGGAGTGTCGATGATATTGATCGGATTATCACCCCAGGTGGCATAGGTCGCCGCCGACTGGATGGTGATGCCCTTTTCCTTCTCCAACTCCATATGGTCCATCTTGGCCCCATCGCCCTCCTTTCCACGGACCTCCTGAATCTTGTGGATCTTTCCCGTATAAAACAGGATCCGTTCGGAGAGCGTGGTCTTTCCGGAGTCGATGTGGGCCGAAATCCCGATGTTTCGAAGTTTGTTCAAGTCCTTGATCATGGTCCTACTCGGTTGGCGTAAAGTACAACTGGCACCGCTTCTATTATCGCGTAGCGCCTACCCTATTTTCTGGCCGCTGTCACGTCCGTTGCCGAACTTTTTTCATTTTCACCACTATCATGCCCTCATTCACAAATATTCCGCCCAATGGTGGCTTTGCGACATCGATCGGGGCTCGTTCGTAGAGCGGCGGGCGGACTCTAACCACAAATATTCTCCACTTTCAAGCCTCCGCTCCCCGCCCTGGGAGATGTGGAAAAAATACGGACATCTTCGTGCCCGTGCCCGGAATCGATGGGACAACCACTGGCCCTTTCCAGTTGTTCCCGAAACGCCGTGATGGGGGAAAAAATTGCCCTGCCCTATCTCCGTGATAGCCTGCGGCCATGAGGAGGGTTTCGCTCGGCGCCGTCGTCGAGCCGACTCGCACGCGCACGGATGCGCTCTTCCTCTGCTGAGTTTTATCCCAATGTCGCACCCTGCCAGGGAGGGCAGCCATGGCGGCCAAGAGCAGCACGGCCAAGAAATCAAATACACGCAACATCTCCTTCGGACTCCAGCGCGAGCTGGGAGGTCTCATCCTCCTCGCCGCCGCGCTGGTGGTCCTTCTGGCCATTGTCAGTTTCACCCCCGCTGACCTCCAACTGGCAGAGGGAGAGCCGGAAAATCTCATCGGGCCCGCCGGCGTTCATATCGGCGATGCCCTGTTGTCCATCTTCGGCATCGGCGCATTCTTCGTAAACGCCTTGTTGTGGTATTTCGGCTTCTCTCTTCTCGTGGGTCGACCCATCGAGGCTCGGGCCGGCGAAATTATCGGCCAGGCCCTCTTCGTCGCCTCCGGCACCGTCCTCGGACACCTTCTGCTGGTCGACCAGTCGATCTTCGGTCATAGCGCCGGTGGATGGATCGGACAGTTTTGCGGAGAATTGCTGCGCGGCACCTTCGGTACGGTGGGCACCGTCATCGTCGCCTCCTCGGCGTTGGTGATCGGAACCGTCCTCGTCACCTCTATCCGTCCCGGCATGATCGCCCGCGCCGGGGTGCAGGTCGTGCATCGCGTCCTGGCCTGGTTTCGCCACAAGATGGAGGTGCGCCGTCAATTCAAACAACGCTACGCCGAGGAGCGCCGCAAGCTCCTCAATGGCGAGGAATTGTCCATCTCCGAAGAGGCCCGCCGCGAGGCCGAGCGCTCCGTAGCGCCCTTGAGCGGCCAGGACTACGACTTCGAGGCCTCCGTCGAAGAAGAGGTCGATCGCAAACTGGCCCGCCGGCTCATGGGCTTTTTTAAGCGCAACGAAGAGAGCGCCTCGAAAACTGCCGAACAGCCCCACACAGACGCCGCCACCACCGACGATGATTCTACCGACGGCAACACAGCACCTGAAGACGACGACAACTGGGAGCTGGGCGAACCCGCCGACGTGGAGCCCGAAATCGAGGAACGCCACATCCCGATTCAAGGTGTGGACGACGACGGGGCCTACCAGGTCACGGACAGCCAGGTCATCGATATGCGCGCCGAAAGCGAGCCCCATACCATGCTCGACGGAGAGGAGGCCTGCTTCGGACCTCAAATCGTAGAGAGCGAGGCCAAGCGTAAATCTCGACAAAAAAAGGAGCTCCTCGCCGACGACGAAGGCCTGCTTTTCAAGCCCAAGAAAAAAGGCAATTACGAGCTGCCGCCCTTGAACTTTCTCAATTTCGATCGCGACGACGAGGTCACCGTCGACGGAGACTCTCTTCGTAAGATGGCCGCCGAGATCGAACAGACTCTCTCCGATTTTCGCGTCGACGGATCGGTGGTCGAGATCTGCCCCGGCCCGGTGATCACCATGTTCGAATTCCAACCGGCACCGGGCGTCAAGATCTCGAAGATCGCCAACCTCGCTGACGACCTGGCCATGGCCCTGGCAGCCCGCAGTGTCCGAATCGTCGCCCCCATCCCCGGAAAGGGCGTCGTCGGCATCGAGGTTCCCAATCCGCAGCGAGAGATGGTCTATCTAAAGGAGATCATCGCCGACGAAGAGTTCACGAATAACAAAATGAGCCTTCCCCTGGCCCTGGGCAAAGACACCGAGGGAAGTCCCATCATCGCTGATCTGGCCAAAATGCCCCACCTCCTCGTGGCCGGCGCCACGGGCTCCGGTAAATCCGTGGCCGTCAACACCATGATCTGCAGCCTCCTCTATACCCACTCCCCGGAGGACGTGCGCATGATCATGGTCGATCCCAAGATGCTGGAGTTCAATATCTACGAGCGAATCCCCCACCTGCTTCTGCCGGTGGTCACCGATCCCAAACAGGCCACGGTGGCTCTGAACTGGACGGTTCAGGAGATGGAGCGACGCTATCAGGCGCTTGCCGATATGGGAGTGCGAGGCATCGACGGGTATAACGAAAAGGTCGAAAAATACACCCGACAGGCCGAATTGGATCAGCTCAATGGGCGTGAGGAGTCCGAAGCTCTGCAGGCCCTGGGGATCGACGCCGACGGCGAGCCGGAGCATCAGCATATGCCCCGCATCGTGGTCATCATCGACGAGTTCGCCGACCTGATGATGACGGCTTCCAAAGACGTGGAGACCGCCGTTGCCCGATTGGCCCAGAAAGCTCGTGCCGCCGGCATCCACATCATCCTCGCCACCCAACGTCCCTCTACGGACGTCATCACGGGACTCATCAAGGCCAACTTCCCCACTCGTCTCGCCCTGCGCGTGACCAGTAAGACCGATAGCCGGGTCGTCCTCGACTCCAACGGTGCCGAGAACCTCCTCGGAAACGGTGATATGCTCTTCGTTCCCCCGGGAACCTCATTTCTCCAGCGCACCCACGGGGCCTACGTCTCCGAAAAGGAGATCGACAAGATCGTCGACTTTCTCCACGACCAGGGCCAACCGGATTACAACGAAGAGATCTTGGCCGAAGACGAACCTGCCCCGGGCGAACTCCCCGAGCAGGACAAGGACGAATATTACGAGCAGGCCGTGCGTCTGGTCGTCGACTCCAATCGAGCATCCATCTCGATGCTCCAACGAAAGCTGCGCGTCGGCTACAACCGCGCCGCACGCATGGTGGACATGATGGAGAAGGAAGGCATCGTCGGCCCCTCCGACGGCTGCAAACCCCGCGACGTCCTTGTCGATGCTTCGCCCTACGCCGTCTGATCCCCTCCACTATCCGATCGTCGGGCGGAGCGCCTCGGAGCTGTGTGACACCCCGAAAATCCCTCCCCAGCTTTGACTGGGGAGGTGCCGTAGCCGCAGGCGAAGGCGGAGAGGCGTAGTTTCCCCTATACGAACGGGCCCTCCTCACTTATCCTCGTCGCGTGACTATCCGGACATCCACCTGCGCCTCTACCCCTGGAGTCGATATGAGTGACGAGAAAAACACCCCATCTTCTGCTGACCCTAACGCCACTGATACGGGGGCCGACGAATCACTTTCGCACGACGAGGTCGACTTCGACATCGAGCCCGTCGACGAAGAGGCCGACTTCGACATCGAGCCCGTCGACGAAGAGGCCGACTTCGACATCGAGCCCGTCGACGAAGAGGCCGACTTCGACATCGAGCCCGTCGACGAAGAGGCCGACTTCGA
>SLPW01000477.1 GCA_007131755.1 Myxococcales bacterium
AAGCCGACGAGACCAGAGGAGATTGATTGTGGCACGCATTGCTGGAGTAGACCTGCCGCGAAATAAGCGGATTGACATTGCATTGACCTATATCTACGGGATCGGACGCACCAGCGCCGACGAGATCGTGGAAAAGGCCGATCTCGACCCTTCGACCCGGACCAATCAGCTGACGGAGGGCGAGATTCGACGAATCCGCGACGTCATCGATGAGGACTATAAGGTGGAAGGAGATCTGCGCCGAGAGGTGCAGATGAATATCAAGCGGCTCAAAGATCTGGGATGCTATCGCGGCCTGCGCCATCGTCGCGGACTGCCGGTGCGCGGACAGCGCACCCGGACGAACGCGCGCACCCGCAGGGGCCCGCGCCGTTCCATGGTGCGAAGAAAGCGTTGAGGACAAGGCGAAGAAATTATCGATGATAGACCCCTGGCGAGGCGAAGGGCGCCGAGACGGCGCCGCGTTTGAGCTCCAGGGGCAAAGGGAGACGAGTGTATGGCGAAGAGGAAGACGAAAACCAAAAAGGGCAAGCGGCGTACCCGTCGCAAGGTGAAGAGCGGGATTGCCCATGTCCACGCCACGTTTAACAATACGATCGTGACCATCACCGACACGTCGGGCAACGCCCTGTCGTGGTCCAGTGCGGGAGCGCGCAACTTCAAGGGCTCGAGAAAGTCGACGCCTTATGCGGCGGGGATCGCCGCCGAAGATGCGGCCCGAAAGGCTCAGGAGTACGGGCTGCGATCGGTGGAGGTGGAGCTCAACGGCCCGGGACCGGGACGGGAGTCGGCCCTTCGCTCGCTGCAGTCGGCGGGTCTGAAGATTACGGTCATTCGCGATGTGACGCCGCTGCCCCACAACGGGTGCCGGCCTCCGAAGCGACGAAGAGTCTGACAAGACAGTTCGCTACTCGGCGTCGAAGCCGGTGACGACCGGGCATATCGTCTGTGCGACGGTGTGCCTGATGGGTTTGTATTTATCTGTTGTGGAGGCAGGGAACATGTTTCAGAACTGGCGAGATCTGATCAAACCGCGTGAAGTGGAGATCGACGAGCGCTCCAAGAGTGAGACGTACGCCGAATTTGTCTGCGAGCCGTTGGAGAGAGGTTTTGGCACCACGATCGGAAATGCGCTTCGACGTATTTTGCTGAGCAGTATCGTGGGGGCAGCGGTGACGAAGATCAAAATTGAGGGTGCGCTGCACGAATTCACCAGCCTCCCGGAGGTCAAAGAGGACGTGACGGATATCGTTCTCAACCTCAAGGAGTTGCGTCTGAAGCTGCACGGGACGAAGTCGCGTACGATTCAGGTCGACGTGGAGGGGCCGGCGACGGTGACGGCCGCCGATATCGACACCGGAGCGGACGTGGAGATCTTGAACCCGGACCACGTCATCGCCACGGTGGGTGAAGACGGACACCTCCAGATGGAGCTGACCGTCGAGAGTGGCCGCGGGTATGTGCAGGCCGAAGAGAATAAGTCCGAAGATGATCCCATCGGGGTCATCCCCATCGACGGGTTGTTCAGCCCCATCCGCAAGGTCAACTATCAGGTCAGCCACGCCCGTGTGGGTCAGCGCACGGACTACGACAAGCTGGAGCTGGAGGTGTGGACCGACGGAAGCGTGGTTCCCGAAGACGCCGTGGCCTATGCGGCGAAGATCCTCAAAGAGCAGATGACGATCTTCATCAACTTCGACGAGACCATTGAGCCGCCGCCTCAAGAGGAGACGGAGGAGCCGACGTTCAACGAGGAGTTGCTCAAGCCCATCGAGGATCTGGAGTTGTCGGTGCGAAGCTTCAACTGCCTGCAGACGGCGGGAATCCAGTTTGTGGGAGATCTGGTCCAGAAGACGGACGCCGAGTTGTTGAAAACCAAGAATTTCGGCCGCAAGTCCCTCAAGGAGATCAAGGATATTCTGACGCAAATGGATCTGGATCTGGGGACGAAGCTCGAGAACTGGCCGCCGAAGGATCTGGAAGAAAAGAAGGCGGAAGGAGGCTGAATCGGAACGGCTGATGCCGATGCCCGATAGGCCACACCGCCAAATGCGATAAGGTAGAATGATGCGACACAAGAAGAAGGGACGCTCCCTCAACCGCAAAGCCAGTCATCGAAAGGCATTGATGATGAATCTGGCGAAGAGTCTGGTCCAGTACGAGATCATTCAGACGACGGATGCGAAGGCGAAAGAGCTGCGACGCTACGCCGACAAATTGATCACCCTCGGTAAGCGCGGCGATCTTCACGCACGACGCCAGGCGATCGCCAAGCTCGGCGATCCCGATCTGGTGGCGAAGGTGTTTGACGATCTGGCCGAGCGCGACGAGATCGCCTCGCGCAATGGTGGCTATACCCGGATCATCAAACTCGGAAACCGCCAGGGCGACGCCGCTCCGGTCTCCAGGATCTCCTGGGTGGGATCGACGCTGGAGAATACGGAGGAGCTGCGCTATCCGAAGCATATCCTCGAACAATTCGTCACCGAAGAAGAGGTTCTGGAAGAAGAAGAGGAGTGACCTCTTTTTTCGAAAGACGCTCAGCGAAAGCCCCGACCGTCCCTGGACGCTCGGGGTTTTTTCTTGGCATTTCCACCATCCCCTATCTCCTCTTTGACACATACCTATCTCCTCTTTGACACATAACGGTGGGGTTGTCCCCCCTCAGGGGTGGAAGAAGAACTTCGGTTTTAGAGGTAGGAGTGGCTTTGTGCTCAAGGCGTCGGAGTCGAAATAGGGGGAGAGAGACAACTGTTTCATTTTCCAACATCGGGCGACACGGGCATAAGGGCATTTTTTTTGCGTCGCCGGCTCGGGCATCGCCACCGACGTCGTGCAGTGAGGAGGAGAAAGGGTCATAGGATGGATGAACTTAGGAAGCAGGATTACGCAGACGTCTTGAGGTCGGTGCCGCAGCGCATTCTGGTGCTGAAAGCAGATGTTCCGGAGTTTACGATCGTCGAGGCCAGCGAGGAATACCTCAATCTGGTGACGATGGAGCACGAGGAGTTGGTGGGACGAAGTATCTTCGAGGTCTTTCCCGAAGACGAGACGGGGTCGGCGACGACGGAGCAATTTCGCCTGCGCGCTGCCCTCGAAGAGGTGCTGGCCAGTGGTCGCAGACATGCACTGTCGGTGTATCGCTACGACCTGGCAGATCCGCAGGTGCCGGACCGAACCTTCGAGCGCTATTGGAGCACGACGCTCATTCCGATCTTGGATGATGTTGGAGAGGTTCGTTTTGTCGTCGTGCGTGTCGAAGAGTCGACGGATCTGGTGTTCCGAGAGCGTTACCGAGATTGGGACGAAGGAGACTCCCGACCGGAGGAGGGCTCTCGAAGAAGAATTCTGTTGGTAGAGTGTGAAGACAGCCTACGTCAGTATCTGAAGGGGACGTTGGAGGCGCAGTGGGAGGTGAAGACGGTGGAGAGCGCGGCGCAAGCGCTCGACTCGTTGGACGAGTTTGTCCCGGAGGCGATCCTGGCGGCGATGAAGCTACCCGATAGGGACGGATTCTGGCTCTTGGAGAAGTTCAAGCAGCGCTTCGATGTGCCCGTGGTGTTGCGCATCGAGCAGACGGATGGGCGATTGTACCGCCAATTGCTCGAGGCGGGAGCCGATGACGTCATCGCGGGGCCGGTGACGGCTCGTGAATATCTGGCTCGACTGCAAGCGCAGCTTCTGGAGTCGGATCTGAAGAGGGCGGTCCGCGAGAGGGTACGAGAGCAGTACCACCGCGCCCTGATGCAGGCTCCCGTGGCGATCGCGCTTCTGGAGGGACCGCAGAAGGTCTATACCCTGAGCAATCCGGCCTATGATGAGTTGGTGGGAAACCGCGAGGTGCTGGGAAGACCAGTCCGGGAGGTGCTCTGGGAAGAATCGCTTCAAGAAGAGCTCGATCGCCTCGACGAGGTCTACGATACGGGCGAGCCCTTCTTCGCCCGGGAACGAGCGGTGACGATCGGCGAAGAGGAGGTGGAGATCTATTTGAACTTCGCCTTTTTGCCCTACCGCAACCACGAGGGGGAGATCGAGGGGGTGGTGATCGTGGGCTATGAGGTAAGCGGGCATGTGGAGATGCGACAGGCGTTGGAGCGGGAGAATCAGCGAAAGGATATCTTTTTGGCCATGCTGGGCCATGAGTTGAGAAATCCCCTCGCGCCGATCGCCAACGTCAACGAGGTGCTGCGCATGGCCGGCGCGGGGGTGACGGAGGAGCAGATGGGCTGGGCCACCGACGTGATTGGTCGACAGGTGGAGCAGCTCAAACGCCATGTGAACGATCTATTGGATATCGCCCGTATCAATCGGGGACGGATCAATATCGAGCGACAGGAGGTGGAGCTCGACCGTGTACTCACCGGGGCCATCGAGGCCTGTGAAATAGCGATGAAGGAGAAAGAACAGAGATTATTCGTAGACAGGCCCTCTCGAGAGGTGATCGTCGACGTCGACGGGGCACGAATGGTTCAGGTGGTGACGAATTTACTCGACAATGCATCGAAATACTCTCCGAAGGGGTCGTCGATCTGGCTCGATGCGCGTACGCAGGGGGAGGAGGATCAACGGCGACTGCTCATCGAGGTAAGCGATGAGGGAGAGGGAATCGACGAAGACCTATTGCCCCACCTCTTTCAGCTCTTTATGCAGGCTGACGAATCACTGGCTCGCTCTAAAGGGGGACTGGGGCTGGGGCTTCCGTTGGTGAAGGGGATTACGGAGCTACACGGAGGGGAGGTTCGCGTCCACAGCGAGGGGCCGGGACAGGGGACTCGTATCATTTTGGACCTGCCGGTGGTGGTATCGGAGGGGGTAGAGGTGTCGTCGGAGCAAGCCGGGGCGGAGGCCGAGCAGATGCGAGTGCTTGTGGTCGACGATATCGAGGATATCGCGAAGACCCTGGTATTTTTGTTCCAGACCCGTGGGGTCGAGGTGGAAGAAGCGTATAGCGGAGAGGAAGCGCTGAAGGTGGCACACCGGTTTCGGCCCACCCACATCGTCTTGGATATAGGGCTTCCCGATATCGATGGATATGAGGTGGCGCGCAGGTTGCGCCAGCAGAAGTCGACGGCAGGGGCGGTGCTCGTGGCGTTGACGGGCTACGGGCTGGCCAGGGACGAGGAGCGGGCATATGAGGCCGGCTTTGATCATCACCTGGTAAAACCGGCCAGCCCGGAGGAGCTTTTCGCAGTGCTCGAAGAAGAGGGAGGGACGCCCCCGATGGCTGAAGGTGATGCCAGGGGGTGATGAGCAGGAGCTATGGGGACAGGTCCTGGCCGCGTTCGATGGAGCGCTCCCACATTCGAAGATAGCCCTCGGCGGATCGAAAGAGGGGTTCCAGATCGTCGTCGGAGACCCCGGAGTTGCGCACGTCTTCGATGAGTTCGGGGACGAGTCCGATGTGGGCCAGGCCGTCCTCGTTGAAGTCGATGTCCCGATTTCCGGCGCGAGGTTGGGTGAAGGTGACGTCGCCGGCGTAGGATTCAAAGGGGTAGGTGACGGGGTTGTCCTGGGGAGTGTTGCAGACGCTATTTTCTCCAAAGCGGGGCCCCGGGGCGCCGGCGAAGCCGTTTAGATCGAAGCCGAAGCCCTCGGCCGGGTAGGCGTCGTGTTCGGCGATGAGGTCCAGTCGCTGTTGAAGGTTGTGGATGCGGGCGTCCGGGTCGTCGGGGTCGTTGCAACGGCCGAAGTTGAATTTGGAGACGCCGCCGAGAGCATAGAGCTTGCCGTCGTTGTGATTTCCGTGAGAGCCCACGGCGGGATAGTCGTTTTCCTCGAGCATCTCGAAGGCCCGCTTGTAGGAGCGTCGAGGCAGGTGATCGATCTCGATGATCATGCCCCGGGCCATGAGCTCTTCCATGAGGAATTCGCCCAGATCGGTGAGCCCGTGGTTTTGGCAATAGTCGCCGGTGAGGGCGTCACCCATCAGGCGGTCGGCGAAGCCGATCAGGGTGTGAAGGGGATTGTCGATAAAGCCGCTCATATCATGAGGGGGATCGGCGAAGTAGTCGTCGCGCGGTTCGTTGAGATCGCCGAATTCTACGTCTCCTCTGTCGAAGGCGCTGGGAATGTCGGGGCAGTCGTCGGTGAAGTTGGACCAGTGGCCGGTCTGGATGAAGTTTCCGAGCTCGATGATGCCCCGATGGCCGTCTCCGGCGGAGAATGCGTTGTCGTATTTGTGGACGGGAAAGATGGCGCGCACGCCGAGATCGTAATAGTGGTCGAGGGCGTCGATGACGTCCTGTTCGTCGCACAGGGCTTGTTCTTCATGGGGGACGAGAAAACAGTCGAAGAGGTTGGAGACCTCGATGCCGAGGACGATTGCCAGATCGCCGTCTTCGATGACCTGGCGGGCCTCCTCGGGGCTGTCGACGATGCGAAACCAGCCCTGGCCGGGGCCGCCGTGCTGGGCGTCGATATAGCGCTCCATGCGTCGAGTCTCCTCGAGGATGCGATCGACGGCCACCATATCGTTGCAGGAGTAGCGGGTGGGCTGGGCGTCCGATCCCTTCAGCAGCTCACAGATCATCTGATTGCTCGTGGCGTGCTGGATCATCAGGCGCAACCCGGAGCGCCAAGCCCGTTCGATCCACTTGTAGTACTGAACCTGGTGGGTGGAGCTGAAGTGGGCGTTGGGCCAGTCCGTAAACTCCGGATATCCCTCGGTGTGGTGGTTGAACTCCGGGGTGCGCCCGGAGTTGATGGCCAGGATGAGTTCTTCTTCGGCGATGTCCGTGCCCTCGTCGAAGCCGAAGCCGAAGAGGTCGGCGCGGCCTTCCTCGCCATGAAACATCTCGCAGGAGGGAAGGGCGTGTTCGACGCCGAAAGGGTGAAAGGGAGCACCGTGAAACATGCCGGCGCCGCCGAAGCCGAAGTTGGTCAGAATATGGGAGTGGGTTTCGACGAAGCCGAAGACGTCTCCGTCGTCGAAGGTCGTCTTCTCCGGCTGGCCCTCGGCGTCCAGGGTGAGCCTGGGATATTCGGCGCAGTCCTCGGCGGGATGAAAGGCCACCAGGGCCGCTCGATCGGGGCTCGAGGTCAGCCCGTGGGGGCCCAGATAGCGATCGGTGGCCAGGTGGCGAAGCTGGAACCGATCCGGATCGTGGGGGGATTCCTCCAGTTCCCACTGAACGCCGGGGAGGTAATCGTCGTCGAGGACGAAGAGATCGGACAGGATCTCCTCACGGCGAAGCATCACCGGTCGCGGGCGGTACGATTCGTCGCTGACGACGAAGTACCTGTCCTCCTCGTCGTAGAGCAGGTAGGTGCCCAGATCGGTGGCCTTCATATAAAAGCGCGACGCCTGGTCTTTTCCGGCGGCGCTGAAGGCAAATCGCTCCCCGTCGCCGGAAGGAGCGAGAAAGGAAAAGAAGGTGCCCGGAGCGTCGGCGGCGCTGACGGAGAAGCAGCCACCGGCGAAGCTATATATCCCTTCGTGTTCCGGAGCCGGGGGAATCTCCACCGGATCGGGGTCGGCGTCTTCGCTGCAGGCGGCGGTGGCGAGGAGAAGTAGAGACAGGGCAATGAGGGTGGGAGAGATTCTCATGTGCATAGACCGTGGGGGAGGGCAAATCCGGGGCGTAGATCCATAGTCGACGATGAGATTAGCTCAATTGATCGGTAGGCGTCCAATGGCGTATGCGGGCGCTGGGCGTTGGACGCTGGACGCGGAGTCACGGAGCGCGAAAAAGGAGCGCTGAGTCGCGAAGGCGCGACAGAGCACGCTGAGCGACGCGGAAGCGCTGCAAACAGCGCCGACGTGGGTGCTGGTTTCCGCTTGAAGTGAACGGGAAAAGCGCCCAGCTTTGGGGCACGATGAGACGAACGGTACAAGGGCCGTGGGGAATCGGAATCGCGGTGGTGCTGCTGTCGTGGCTGGTGGCGAGTACTGCGATTGCCGGCGAAGTGCTGGTGGTCGAAGAGGTGGAGATCGAGGGATTGGAGCGCACGAAGCGCTACGTGGTGGAACGCGAGTACGCCTTCGACGTGGGGCAGCCGGCGCGGATGGAGGATGTGGAGAAGACGGAGCGCAGGCTTGGCAATCTTCCGATGTTCAATCGGGTCAATATCGAGGTGGAATTTATCGACGAGCCCCTGGCCAGGCTTCGGATCGAGGTGGATGAGCAGTGGACGTTGGTGCCGACGGGGAATTTTCGCATCACCGATGACGTGAGGTTATTTCGCGTCGGGGCGCGGGACGTCAATCTTCTGGGGCGTTCTCTGGAGACCGGCGTGGTCTACGAGTGGCGCTCCGGCGTTCACTCCGGCGAGGGGTGGTTTCGCTATCCGCGCCTCTTCGGCCGGCGGCTGGAGTTGGGTGTGGAGGGGGCGTATCGAAACCGGGTCTTTACGCTATACGACGACGAGGGACAGGTGGAGGGGGGATTTTTGTTGCGAAATATCGCTGTCGAGGTGGAGTTGCAGCAGGAATTCAGGCCCTGGCTCTACGGCGGAGGACGGCTGGAGGTCACCGATGATGCGGCGGGCCTGCGGTCGGTGGGAGAGGCGATCGAGGAGGTCCAGCGCCAGGAGGACTTGCCGGCGCCGACAACGCTGATTCGCCCCGGTGTGCTCGTCCAATTGGGGCGAATCGACGACGAGGGCTTTCTGGCCGATGGCATCTCCTGGGAGACCGTCGTCGACGGTGCGAGCCGCCATCTGGGTTCGACGGAGAGCTTCTTGGAGGTCAATAGTCAGCTCAATTTCGCCCGAACCCTGCCTCTTCGAAGCCTCTTTATCTCCCGTTTGTCTGTGGGCGCCACCGGTGCGGAGACGGAGTATTATCGGCTCTTCGTCGGCGGCCTCGACGAGGTGCGCGGGTTTCGGGATATGCGATTTCGTGGAAACCGTCGCATCTTCGCCAATCTGGAGTATCGCATCCCCTCTGTGGTCACGGACTGGGTGGTGCTTCAGCATCTCCTATTCGTGGACGCCGCTTCGGTGGCAGACGAATGGGCCGATATGCGAAGGATAGACGCCGTCAGCACCGGGGTGGGGCTTCGCATCAAATCTCCGAAGATCCACAGCCTGGTGATACGCATCGATGTTGCGCGGTCGCTCCATGGCGACGGCCGATCTCCCTGGAGTTTCGGGGGGAATCAGTTCTTTTGATGTGATGGGCAACTGCCGTAGATATCTCTCTCAACAGAAGGGGAAATGGTGGTGAGGCCGGCGATGAGCCAGCAAGGGGCCGACGGCTTTGGCGTTCAGGGTTATGCGCACCGGTCGTCTGTGGGGTACGGGAATCGGATAGTGATGAAAGCGGCGCCGTGGACTTCGGGTGACGAGGATCGCTGTCGGCCTCGTCAGGTAGCGCCGGGCCAGATAGAGCACGGTCATCATCCAGGGAAGGATGATGAAGGTCACCAGGCCGGCCTGCCAGAACAGGGCCACAGCCGTCGTCTTCTCGTAGATGAATCCCGAACTCAGCGTCCCCACACCTCGGCCGGCGGCGAAGACGAAGAGATAGAGCAAGCCGTGGGAGGTGGCGCCGGGCGAAGGTCCCCAGTGACGTGCCATCACTTCGATCATGGCCATAAAGAAGGCGGCAAAGGTCAGCCCGTGCAATACCTGGAGTCCCACGAAGATGACGGGGCTTGTGGTGATGCCGGTCACCATCCATCGAAGGCCGGTGATAGCGATGATGGCGCCGATGAGAATCTCCGGCGA